>DATKLQ010000551.1:0-10012 GCA_035542335.1 Ignavibacteriaceae bacterium
TGCCGACTTTTTCTCTTATATTCAAAAAATTTTTTTTTAGTTTTTTTAGATTAATTACAGCATAGGTTGGACGCATCGGTAATTTTTTTATTATTTTTCAAAATATAATTTGAATTGCATATATAATCAAACTCTTCGGCAGAGCTAATAATATTGCTCATTATGTTTTTAACTCAAATTCTCACTGCTTAGAAAGATAAGGTAGTTAATCTTAATACCGATAATCGACTTGAAACGGAATTCCAATTTTCCAAGATTTACAAAATTATTTCGTGCTTTTTCCTGCTGGCATATATATTGAAAAAGCTGAACATTTAAGTTAAATGTACAGTTTTTTAATTAATCTACTTTTGAAATTAAACTCGTTCAACTTTTATTTTGACCGGAATTAGCTAAAAGATGCTCACTGAATTTGGTAAGATTTTTATCTTCTTCTTAACTGCAATTATATTTGTTGTGGCAGTGGTATTTGTTGCAAAGCTGATAAGGCCTGCCAAGCCCACAAAAGAAAAACTTTTAATATATGAATGCGGTGAAGATACGGTAGGTTCTCCGTGGGTAAAATTTAATATCAGGTTTTACGTAGTTGCGCTGATTTTTTTAATTTTTGATGTCGAAGTAGTCCTGTTAATACCCTGGGCTCTTGTATATAAGCAGTTCGGATTAGGCGGATTCATTGTAGGTGCAGTTTTTCTCCTTCTGCTTGCCCTGGGAATGGCTTACGAATGGCGAAAAGGAGATCTGGAATGGGCTAAACCGAAACCGGTTCCGCCTGTACTGAAAGAAAAAGAAACTGCAGGCAGTGAAGCAATAGAACATGCAGCAACGATATAAAACCATACAACCATAGTGCGGCAAAGCCAAGCATGACTGCATGTTTGCATGACTGCATGCTTTCAAGCGATCATGCATTCATGCTTGAAAGTCTTGGTCAAAATTTGGAAAATATTACTTAGGATACATACAACTATACAATCATATTCCTTTGTATAGATGTATGGTTGTACAATCCCCAAACAAAGTGAAAAAATATGGGACTTTTAGATAAGCAGTTTACCGATGACAATATTGTAGTAACAAATGTTGAAGACCTTTTTAACTGGGCAAGGCTTTCTTCTTTGTGGCAGATGAGCTTCGGATTGGCTTGCTGCGCTATTGAAATGATGGCTACCTCCGCTTCTCATTATGACTTTGACAGGTTCGGCGTAATGCCGAGGCCCTCCCCCAGACAAGCCGATCTTATTATAATCTCCGGTACGGTTACGCTTAAGATGGCTCTGAGAATTAAAAGATTATACGAACAAATGCCCGATCCCAAATATGTTATTTCCATGGGCAGCTGTTCAAACTGCGGCGGGCCTTACTGGGAACACGGCTATCATGTTTTAAAAGGAGTCGACAGAGTTATTCCCGTGGATGTTTATGTGCCGGGGTGCCCGCCAAGGCCGGAGGCACTTCTTGAAGGCCTGCTTAAGCTCCAGGAAAAAATCAGAAATGAATCTATGGTAAAAAAATCCGCATGAAATCCCCTGAAGAAATTTTCCAGATACTAAAAAATAATTTCGGCGATTCCATAATTGAGCTAAAAAAAGACCTGCCTGCGGAAAGCTTCATTATTATAAATTCTTTAATGATCGATAAAGTGTGTCTTTTCCTGAGAGACGATAAAGAATTATTGTTCGATTCCCTAATGAATCTTTCCGGTGTCGATGATGCAAACGGCCAGAGTATTAATGATGAAGAAGGCGGATTAAAAATTATCGGCGGAACTTTAAGCGTTTACTATCATATTGAATCTACTAAGCTCGGACATAAAATTTGTCTCAAAGTCTCATCGCCGAGAGAAAATCCTATAGTCAATTCCGTTTATTATATATGGAGACACTCAGATTGGCATGAACGTGAAGCGTTTGATCTGCTCGGGATTAAATTTCAAAATCATCCCGATTTAAGAAGAATATTGATGCCCTATGATTGGGAAGCAGGTCATCCTTTAAGAAAAGATTACAGGAACCCCGAGTTTTACCAGGGGATGAAAGTACCATATTGAGTATTGAGTATTGAGTATTTAGTATTGAGTATTGAGACTAATAAATTAATATTCAAAACTAAATAAGATGAGAAATTAAATGCATAATTATAAAGAATTAAAAGTTTGGCAAAAAGAGAGAGAATTAGTGAAATTCATTTATGAATTGACTAAAAATTTTCCCAAAGAAGAGCTGTATGCATTAACCTCTCAGGTGAGAAGAGCAGTTGTTTCAGTTCCATCAAATATTGCAGAAGGGGCAGGACATTTTTCATCAAAAAAATTTTCAAGATTCTTAGAAATCGGATATGCATCAACATGCGAATTAGATACTCAGGTGATTTTATCATTTGATTTGGGCTTCATACCTGAAGATGAACTGAATAACTTTAATATTTACATTGAAGAAATCCAGAAAATGTTATCTGGTTTAATCAAATCTTTGGAAAAATAAATAATAATGGCTCAAGACTCAGCACTAAATACTCAAGACCTAAGACTCAAGACTCAAGGCTTACGCACCGAAGAGATGATCCTCAACATGGGGCCGCAGCACCCTTCTACTCACGGGGTTCTCAGGCTTGAGCTCCAGCTTGAAGGGGAAATAATTACGAAAGTAATCCCGCACATCGGCTATCTCCATAGATGCTTCGAAAAGCATGCCGAAGCGATGACCTACCCGCAGGTAATTCCCTATACCGATCGGATGGACTATCTGGCTTCTATGGGGAATGAATTCGGCTACGTTATCGCTGTTGAAAAGCTGCTCGGGATCGAAGTGCCGCAGAGAGTTGAATTTATAAGGGTCATTATGGCTGAGCTGCAGAGGATTGCTTCTCACTTGGTTGCTTTGGGTACTTACGGGGCCGATATAGGCGCATTCACTCCCTTCCTGTTTGCCTTTAGAGACAGAGAAAAAATATTAAATCTTTTCGAGATTACCTGCGGCGCAAGATTACTCTACAATTATATTTGGGTGGGCGGACTTTCTCATGATCTTCATCCCAATTTTGTAAAGCTGGCAAAAGAATTTATTCCTTATTTCCGCCCCAAGATAAAAGAATTTAATGAACTCTTGTCATTCAATAAAATTTTTATCGATAGAACAGCTGATATCGGAATACTTCCTCTTGAAACAGCTGTCAACTTCGGCATTTCGGGACCGATGCTGCGCGGCTCAGGCTTTAAATGGGATATAAGGAAAAATGATCCTTACTCGGTTTACCCGAAATTTGATTTTGATATACCTGTAGGTAAAGGTGAGATGGGAACAGTTGGCGACAGCTGGGACAGGTATTATGTAAGAGTATTGGAAATGGAAGAGAGTTTAAAAATTATAGAGCAGGCTTTAGAGCAGCTGCCGGAAGGAGATGTAACCTCCGCTATTCCCAAAAGAATAAAACCGCCTATCGGACAGGTTTATGCGAGAATTGAAAATCCGCGTGGCGAACTTGGATACTTTATCATCAGCAACGGAACACTGAATCCTTTCCGCGTGAAGGTAAGGGCTCCTTCGTTTGTCAATCTCGGGATTATGGATGAATTGTGCAGGGGTCATATGGTTGCCGATATTGTTGCGATCCTTGGAAGCGTCGATATTGTTCTCGGTGAGGTTGACAGATGATTTACGATTACTTATATAAGCTAACAGGCAGTGAAATCTTGTCGATGCTTATCCAAAGCGCGATTCCTTTATTTCTCCTGGTGCTGCCGTTTGTTCTCGTTGCAGTATGGCTCGAAAGAAAAGTATCTGCCCATATGCAGGATCGCCTTGGCCCTATGAGAGTCGGCTGGCACGGCTGGCTGCAGACTGTAGCAGATTTAGTAAAATTAATTCAAAAAGAAGATATTGTTGCAAAGGAAACCGATAAAGTATTATTTAATATTGCTCCCGTTTTAGTTTTTGCCGGAAGCTACGCCGCTTTCGCTGCAATTCCTTTAACTAGTGCTTTTTTAGGCTCTAATATCGATCTGGGAATCTTCTTTATCGTGGCTGTTTCCGGGCTTGTTGTAACAGGAATTCTTATGGCAGGCTGGGCCTCAAATAATAAATATTCGCTGCTCGGCGCAATGAGATCCGCTGCCCAGATTATCAGCTATGAAATTCCGACTATGCTTGTCATTCTGATTGTAGTGATGATTACCGGTACTTTAAATCTCCGGACATTGAGTGAAATGCAGACCGGGTATTTCTGGAACTGGATGATCTTCGGCGGGCCTCAATTCGGAATAGATAAATTCATTTTAATTCCATTAATGATTATAGGATTTTTAATCATCTACATCAGTACTCTTGCAGAAGTAAACAGAACTCCTTTTGATATCCCGGAGGCAGAATCGGAACTTGTTTCCGGCTACCATACGGAATATTCCGGGATGAAATTCTCAATGTTTTTCCTGGCAGAATATGCCAACATGTTTGCGGTCTCCGCAATTGTTTCGGCATTGTTCCTTGGAGGATATCAATCGCCTTTCGGATATTTAGGAAATCTTCTGCATCTTCCATGGCTTATACCTATTGAGCAATTTGGATGGTTTGTCGGGAAAGGCGTCTTCTTTGTGCTGGTGCAGATGTGGCTGAGGTGGACACTCCCCCGCCTTCGTGTCGATCAACTGATGGCTGTATGCTGGAAATACTTAATCCCGATCGCATTTGCAGATTTATTAATTGTAGGACTTATAACGGTTATTTAAAAGCAGTGTAGATATGACAGATTTTAGAAATCTGCAATATCTAACACTCACAGAAACTATGAGAGAATATTTATCAAATATCTGGAAAGCATTTTCCACAATACTTATCGGAATGAAAGTTACCTTTAAACATCTTTTTGTTCCGGCAGTTACGATCCAGTATCCCGATATAAAATTAGATCTTCCTGAACGTGAGCGTAACCGGTTATATGTTAACATGGATGACTGCATCGGGTGCGACCAATGTGCACGTGCCTGCCCGGTTGACTGCATTACCATTGAAACTGTTAAAGCTTTACCGACCGAAGATTTAGGTAAAACTTCCAATGGAAAAAAGAAAGCGCTTTGGGTAACACAATTCGATATTGACTTAGCAAAATGCTGCTATTGCCAATTATGTGTATTCCCATGTCCTACCGAATGCATTTACATGACTAATGTATATGAATTTTCGGAATATCAAAGGGAAAATCTACTTTATAGTTATATCACCCTGACTCCTGAAGAAATAATAGAAAAGAAAAATAACTTGGCAAAGTTTGAAGCTGAAAAAGCAGCTAAAAAAGCAGCCGCAGAAGTAAAACCTCCAGAGAAAAAAATGGCAGAGCCGGTTGTAAAAACAAGTCCGCTTCCCAATCCGCCGGTTAACAATAAGACTAACGATACACAAAAAGAGAAGCAATGAGCATATACGATTTTATATTTTATCTTTTTGCAGCCATAACAATACTCTCGGCATACTTTGTAGTTACGGTGCGCAATATTGTAAGGTCTGCATTCTTTCTTTTGTTTACTTTTTTCGGAGTGACCGGATTATATGTATTATTAGGCGCCGACTTTGTGGCAATAGTTCAGCTCATTGTCTATATAGGCGGAATATTAATCCTTCTGCTTTTCGGAGTAATGCTTACAAACAAAATAACCACTGTTCAGATTAAAACCGGTACTTGGCAGGTTGTTCCTTCAGCTGTCGGCGTAGGTTTATTTGCCGGTGTGCTTGCATTTACTCTATTCCACACAAATTGGAAAACCGGCGGAAACCAGATACCGGAATCCACACTTGGCGGATTAGGTATTCTAATGATGCAGGAATACATTATAGTATTTGAGCTCCTCGGAATGTTATTATTAATCGCTCTTATCGGAGCGGCAACGTTAGCGAGAAAGACATGAATGAATGGATGAATGGTTGAATGAATGTAATAAACCATTCAGTCATTCATCCATTCAATCATTCAGATGTAAGTGATTAAAGAAATTTTTAATATTTGAATTAACTGAAATGATTCACATCGGACTTAACCATTTTCTTTTTGTCAGTGTAATATTATTCTCATTGGGAATCTTCGGAATTGTTACAAGGAAAAATGCGGTGATGGTATTAATGGGAGTTGAATTAATTCTTAATGCGGCGAATATAAATTTTGTTGCATTTACAAGGTACGGGAATTTCGGTCTGCAGGGACAGCTCTTTGCACTTTTTGTAATTGTGCTCGCTGCTGCGGAAGCTGCAGTTGCACTGGCAATTGTTTTAAATATTTATAAAACCTTCACAACAGTAAATGTCGATGAAATAGACACGCTGAAGGAATAACAAAGTTCAGATTCAGGTTCAAGTTGAAGAAAAGAACATGAACTTGAACTTACACTTGAATTGAAATTGAACTTATACTTGAACTTGAACTCAAGAATATAACATATGTCTGACTCTACATTGATTAAAATAGCGGTTGTAATTCTTTTTCTCCCTTTACTTGGAGCCGTCGTAACTCTTTTTTCAGGTAAAAGAGTAAAATCGGCTTATATATTCGAGAATGCTGTACTGATCTTAATGTTCGTACTCTCTGCGCTTTTATGCTACTTTAAGCTTAGCGGAAGCCCCGGAAGAAATATTACTTCGGAGTTTGATTGGATAAAATACAGCAATGTTCCGATTATCGGCTCCCTAGATATTCAGTTGGGAATACTGCTCGACAATATCTCAGTTATAATGATAACCACCGTGGCATTGATAAGCATGGTGGTTCATATCTTTTCAATCGCTTATATGAAGGGAGATGTCAGGTACAACAGGTATTTTGCATATCTTGGTTTATTCACGTTCTCAATGAGCGGGATTGTATTTACCCACAATTTCCTGATGATGTATATCTTCTGGGAATTAGTTGGATTATCCTCTTATTTACTAATAGGATTTTGGTTTGAAAAGAAATCCGCTTCCGATGCCGCAAAGAAAGCCTTTATCGTAAACCGGATTGGCGATATCGGGATGTTCTCGGGGATTCTAATAATTTTTTATACATATCATACATTCTCATTTGACAAAATCTTTGCGCAAATCTCACTTGGTGTTTTACCTTTTCACAGCGAATTCTGGCTGACAATAACAGGTATTCTGATTTTCTGCGGGGCAGTCGGAAAATCGGCTCAATTCCCTCTTCACGTATGGCTTCCGGACGCAATGGAAGGCCCTACACCGGTTAGTGCGCTAATCCATGCCGCCACAATGGTTGCTGCAGGCGTTTATTTTATTACAAGAGTCTTTACAATATTAACCGGTGATGCACTATTTGTAATAGCTGTTATAGGAATGCTCTCGGCATTTATTCCAGCAACAATCGCCCTTACACAAAATGATATTAAGAAAGTTCTTGCTTATTCTACTATCAGCCAGCTCGGTTATATGATAATGGCGCTGGGAGTAGGTGCATATTCATTTGCATTTTTCCATCTGATTACCCATGCGTTTTTTAAAGCTTGTTTATTCCTTGGCTCGGGTTCCGTAATTCATGCAATGCATCATGAGCAGGATATACAGAATATGGGCGGGCTCAGGAAAAAGATGCCTCTTACATATGTAACGTTCTTAATTGCTTCCCTTGCACTTTCAGGGATTCCTTTAACATCCGGTTTTTTAAGCAAAGACGGGATTTTAGCGGGTTCATTTGCCTTTGCTTCAATTACCGGGCATTGGCTCTTCCCGGTCGTCGGGTTTTTAGTTGCAATGATGACTGCATTTTATATGTTCAGATTAATTATTCTTACTTTCCATGGCGAACCGAAGAATAAAGAAAAATATGAGCATGCTCATGAATCGAAATTTGCTATGGCAATGCCGCTCGTTGTTCTTTCGGCCTTATCTATATTTTTCTGGTATACTCCAAATCCTGTGAATGCCGATCAGGGATGGTTTTTATCCAAGTGGATTAAGGTTCCGGAAATATCTGTTCCCGAAAATGCAAGGTATTCTTTCATGAAAACCCAGGCAGCTGATGTTGAAGCCGGGAAAGTTGAAGTTTATAAACAGGAAGTAATTTATTCGAGTACCTATACTGAAGCAGTTCATCATGCACATGTTCCCGCTATGCTTCTTTCATTATTCGTCGCATTAAGCGGAATTTTTATTGCTTTTGTAATATATCAATGGAAAAAAATTAATCCTGATAAAATTGCTTCATCAATTAAACCCCTTTATAAATTATCCTACAATAAATGGTACTTTGATGAAATTTATGATAAAACATTTGTGGCAGGGACCCTATTATTCAGCAGGTTTTTAGCCTGGTTCGATCTGAAAGTAATTGACGGAATTGTAGACGGATCGGCTTCGGTTACAAAACTTTTTTCCAAAGCCAGCGGATTGTTCGACGACTATGTTGTAGATGGCCTTGTAAATTTTACGGCAAATTTCAGTGGTTTTATCGGCATAGGATTCCGGAAGCTGCAGACAGGCAAGGTTCAAACTTATGTGGTTCTGGTAATATTTTCACTAGTCATACTATTATTTTTATTTAAGACACTTTAGGCGACCAAAATGCAAAATTTTCCTTTTCTATCTTTAATAACATTTCTCCCAATCCTAGGGATGATTATAATTCTTTTCATCCCAAAATCACAGGAAAAACCGATAAAGCTCTTGTCGCTCCTTATAACCGGGATTCAGATGATTGTATCATTATTCCTGCTTCTGAATTTTGATTATTCAAAAGGAGGCATTTTCGATCCCGGATCTTTCCAATATATCGAAAAATTCAGATGGATTGACATCACGGGCTTCTCCTGGATTGGCAGAGTTAAGATAGATTATTTCCTGGGCATCGACGGTTTAAGCGCACCCTTAGTTTTCTTAACCGGTTTGATTACATTCATTGCAACTCTTGCTTCCTGGAATATTCCAAAATCTATTAAAGGATATTTCGCTCTCTTCCTCCTTCTTGATACCGGTATGATGGGAGTCTTTGTTGCTCTTGACTTTTTCCTCTTCTATATTTTTTGGGAATTAATGCTTCTCCCCATGTATTTCTTAATCGGAATCTGGGGCGGTCCTAGAAGAGAATATGCTGCAATAAAATTTTTCTTGTATACATTATTTGGCAGCGTATTTATTCTGCTTGCCGTAATCGGATTATATTTCAGCTCAATGGAAACGCTGGCGGACGGTACAAAGGTATTCACATTTAATATGCTTACTATGATGGATCCCCACAGCTATACTCAAACAGGAATACTATCCCCCTTGAACCCGAATAACCTTAGATTTTTTGCCTTCTTAGCTCTATTTGTAGGATTTGCTATAAAAATCCCGATGTTCCCATTCCATACATGGCTGCCGGATGCACATGTCGAAGCACCTACGGCAATCAGCGTTATACTTGCCGGGGTTCTTCTAAAAATGGGTACATATGGAATATTAAGAGTTAATTACCCCATCTTCCCGGAAATTACAAAGCAGCTTATCTGGTACATCGGCTTATTCGGAATGATAAATATTATTTACGGCGCCTTATGTGCAATGGCCCAAAAAGATTTTAAAAAGCTGATTGCTTACTCATCTATTTCCCATATGGGTTTTGTAATGCTCGGGATGGCCTCGCTTAATACACTCGGCATTTCCGGCGCAATTCTGCAGATGTTTAATCACGGGACGATAACCGCAATGCTCTTTATTATCGTAGGAATTATTTACGACAGGGCTCATACCAGAGGTCTAAATGATTTCGGCGGCCTGGCGGTTCAGATGCCAGTTTATACAGGATTTACAACCCTGGCATTCTTTGCCGCAATCGGTCTGCCTGGCTTAAGCGGATTTATTTCGGAAGCATTTGTTTTTCTCGGCAGCTTCGGATCCGATTCTATCAGGATACTTGCAATAATTTCAACATTGGGAATCCTTCTCGGTGCCGCCTACATGCTTTGGACTCTGCAGAGAATCTATCTAGGCAAGCTGGAGGATAAATGGAAGCAACTCCCGGACATGAATTTCAGGGAGTATGCAATGCTGGTGCCCCT
>DATKLQ010000552.1:0-10316 GCA_035542335.1 Ignavibacteriaceae bacterium
CATAAAATTTTTTCATTCACGGTAAACATTTCAAACACCTTACTCTTTTAACCAATATAATTTTTAATGCCTTTATTACCTCTTCATCAGAATAAATAAACAATAGCCTTGACTTTATCATCGTTTTAATATTATTAAAATTGGTATAATTTTCGATTGTTTCTGTAAAAAAAAGGCTGAAAAATGGAAGCAAATGAACTGATTAGACTATATGATCAGGCTGATATAGCCGATTGGTTCGGAAATGAGCCGGTCCTAAAGAGGAGTTCAGGCGGCATGCAAAAAACAAACAATAAACATACTGTAATTTTTACCACTTTAGTTACCGGGCTATTAATTGGCGGTACTATCGGTTTCATTACTTATTTATTAAAGAAAAAGAAATAAATAATTGCAGCTTATACTTTCAAAAGGAATTTCTTTCTTTAGGGGATTTCTGCAATATCTAACTTAACTTTTTAAATTTTAGATAATTATTCCGTTGGCAGCCAATTTTTTATTCATCAATTTACATCAAACAAAGTATTTACTATTTTTTCAGGAATTAAATTTTTAGAGTTAAAGTGCGTGAAGCGGCTTTTCTAAAAAAAAATGCGGACAAATGGAAAAAATTTGAGTTGCTTCTGGCAGAGAAGGGGCTCAAAGAGCCTGACTCGCTTGCCGGGCTGCTTATTCAACTTACAGATGATTTGTCTTATGCAAGAACCTTTTACCCCGGGAGCAAATCTTTAGCTTATCTTAATTCTCTCGCTGCAAATGTTCATCAGAAGATCTATAAAAACAAGAAAGAAGAAAAAAGAAGAATTGTAACTTTCTGGAAGTCTGATCTCCCGCTGCTTTTTTATAAATATAGAGATCTACTGCTTATTTCGTTTGCCGTTTTTTTTCTATCTTTTTTAATCGGGATGGTTTCTACCGCAAATGATACAAAGTTCGCCAGGCTGATTCTGGGTGATTCATATGTGAATATGACTATTGAGAATATTGAGAAGGGCGATCCTATGGCGGTATATAAAAAGATGAATGAAGTTGATATGTTTTTAGGAATCACTTTTAATAATATCAGGGTATCTTTTTTTGCTTTCACCGCAGGAATATTATTAGCATTCGGCACATGCTATTTTCTATTTACAAACGGGGTAATGCTTGGCGCATTCGAATACTTCTTCTTTCAGCACAATGTCCTTACACAGTCGCTGCTGACGGTATGGATTCATGGAACATTAGAAATTTCATCCATCGTAATCGCGGGAGCCGCCGGGATTCTCCTGGGAAAAAGCTTTATATTCCCCGGGACATTCACAAGGCGACATTCTTTTATGATCGGAGCAAGGGACGGAATTAAAATGGTTTTCGGATTAATTCCCTTATTCATTACTGCAGGTTTTTTGGAATCGTTTGTTACAAGGCATACCGAAATGCCGGCTGTTGTTAATTTACTAATCATCGGCATTTCTCTTTCCTTTACTATATGGTATGTAATTATTTATCCTAAAAAATTATTTAAAGGGGGAGCAGATGGATCAGCTGAAGCAAATTGAATTCAGAAAATCCAGGGATTTCGGTGAACTCATAAATGCAACCTTCGAGTTTTTAAGGCAGAATCTTAAAATATTATTCCTTTCCCTGATCTTCATCGCCGGCCCAGGAATCATTTTAACCGGGATAGCAGGTGGATTTCGTTACGGAGGGGCATCTTTTAATAAATACATTACAGGTACAGCCATAATTTACTTTCTCCTGATGTTGATTACTCTCCAGCTGATTATTACAGTTACATACTCATGCCTAAACTTATATATTGAAAAGAATTCATCGGACTTCAGCGTCAATGATGTATGGAACAGGACCAAAGAAGATTTCTTAATGATTCTAGTAACTACCATAGGTACGGGAGTAGTCACTCTTTTAGGAGCTCTGCTGATTATTATTCCGGGGATCTATCTTTCAGTTGCATTGACCATAATTTTTATGGTGAGAATGAGAGAAAAACTTTCATTCGTCGATTCGGTAAGCAGATGCAGAAAATTAATTTCGGGAAACTGGTGGTTTACTTTCGCACTTCTTTTGATATTAGCTGTAATCCAATATTTCTTTTCTTTTATTTTTGCAATCCCGCAGTATATAGTAATTTTTATAACTGCATTCCACAATAGTACCGGAAAACCGGAATTGAACAGCACGCTGCTGATTATTACTTCTATCATTTCATCTATAAGCTACATCTTTTACTGCATACCGGTTATCGGGATTACATTCCATTATTTTAGTCTGGTTGAAAAGAAAGAAGCAGTAGGGCTTTTGCAAAAACTGGAGACTATCTAAAAGGCGGAAGTCATTTTGAAACTCACAGTATTATATCTCTTTTTCCTATGCAGCGCATTTCCTCAAAGTGCGGGTGAAGCCGCCAGGTCGGTACCCGGATCTCCCTTAGCCGAAAACAATTTCTCTATTGATGATACAACTAATTCTTCGGAAGAAGATTCCGATTTTGATCCCGGAACCTACAATCTTCGCAAACCTTCCGAAGAAGCATTAAGTAAGTTCAAAAAGGATAAGGAATTCAACTATACCGAATCGGAAGGCCCTGCTAATTTACTTGAGGTAATATCCGAATGGATAAATGAACAGATAGCAAATTTAATTCAATCCAAGGGGTTCGGCATATTCCAGGAATATTTAGGGTACTTCATCGCTGCTGCTGCTCTCCTAATAGTAATAATTATTTTAAATAAGAATAAGCTCGGAAGCATTATTTACAATGCTAAAGATACAGTTTACATAAATTTTAGAGAAGCACAGGAAGATATTAACAAAATTGATTTTGATTCCCTGATTTCTGCATCTTTGAACAACAGAGAATTTAAAATAGCTGCCAGGTACCATTACTTAAAAAGTTTAAAGCTTCTTTCCGAAAATAAATTGATCGATTGGGAGATTAACAAAACAAATAAGCAGTATTTATATGAAATTATAGACAGCGAACTGAAGAAATCCTTTGAAGAGCTGACGGCACTCTTTGAATGGATCTGGTACGGCGATTATCCCCTGGAGGAATCTTTTTTTTATAAAATGCAGAAAAATTTTATCAATTTTTACGGCAGGCTGGAAACATCAAAATGAAAAAATACTCCAGGTTTATTTTTGTTTTGGGAATTACAATTCTGCTTCTTATAATATTTCAGGTTTCATCCCCAAAAGAGATCGATTGGTCATTAAGCTTTTCAAGCGAAGATAAAATACCGTATGGAAGCTATATTCTTTACAGGATGCTTCCCGAACTTTTTCCCGAAAAAAAAATAACTGCAGCCTATTATCCTGCTTATAATAATTTATATGAAAGAGGGCATATTAATTCCGCTTATATTTTCTTGAATAATGATTTTTCCCCGGATGAGCTGGATTCCCGGGAATTAATAAAATATGTAAAAAGCGGAAATTATGTTTTTGCATGTGCAAACTATTTCGGCGGGAAGCTTTTTGATTCCCTAAAAGCGAATACAAATATAAGCTTTACCAATAAAGATTCGGCTGAAATTAATTTTTTTTCGGATTCCCTGAAAAAAGAAAGCCCTTATCAAATTAAAAAATCTAATGTTGAATTTTATTTTAACCAATATGATACGCTAAATACGGTTATACTCGGAATCAATAAAAACAATAAACCTAATTTCATAAGAACTTCCTTCGGGGAAGGATTTTTTTATTTAAGTACCGTCCCCGAAGCATTCACAAATCTTACGCTTCTGGATTCGGTCAACTCCGAATATGCATACAAAGCTATATCATATCTTCCTTCACGGCTTGAAATTATCTGGGATGAATACTATAAAGCAAACAAATCGATGGTAAGAACTCCCTTAAGATATATCCTGAGCAGGGAGTCTCTTAAATGGAGCTACTATATTTTAATTTTCTCGATTATTATTTATATAATCTTCCAGGGAAAAAGGAAACAGAGAATTATTCCCATAATTCCTCCCTTGAAAAATACGACCCTTGAATTTGTAAGATTAATCGGCAAGCTTTATTATCAGCAGAAGGACCACAAGAATATCGCTCAGAAAAAAATAAATTTTTTCCTGGACTATTTAAGAAACCGGTACTCGGTAAGAACGGATGAATTGAATCCCGAAGCCGTTGAAAAAATTTCTTTGAAATCAGGCACCGATAAAACCGATGTTAAAACTATTTTTAATTATATAAACTATATAGATATCAGCAAAAAAATCAAAGAAGAAGAGCTAAAGAGAATTAATTTTTTAATCGAAACATTCTACAAAAAAGCAGGTGTTTATGGAAGATCAAAATAGCTTTCAAATCAGGACGGAATTATCCGGGCTGCAGGAGTCGGTCAATAACATAAAAAATGAAGCAAAGAAAATCATTATCGGCCAGGATAATGTAATTGATCTTTTAATTGCTGCGGTAATTGCCGACGGGCATGTACTCATCGAAGGAGTGCCGGGTGTTGCAAAGACATTGATCGCAAAGATCCTGGCCAAAACAATTTCCAGCGGATTCTCCAGAATTCAATTTACTCCCGACCTAATGCCTTCCGATATAATCGGCACTTCAGTTTTTAACATGAGGAAGTCGGAATTTGAATTCAGCAGGGGACCGATATTTTCAAATATTATCCTGATCGATGAGATCAACCGTGCACCCGCAAAAACGCAGGCGGCATTGTTTGAAGTAATGGAAGAAAGGCAAATAAGCGTAGACGGAACCACATACTTAATGAGTGAACCCTTTATTGTTTTTGCAACCCAAAACCCGATTGAGCACGAAGGAACTTACAGGCTGCCAGAAGCGGAACTCGACCGTTTCCTATTTAAAGTAGAAATTGATTATCCGACCCTAGAACAGGAAACAAAAATTCTGCTTGATCTGCACGACAGGAAAAACGTCAACGATTTAAGCCAGATTCAGCCCGTACTCACTCCGGATAAACTTTCCGCCTACAGGGATAAAGTGAGAAAGATTCATATAGATGATAACATTGCCAAATATATCGCAAAAATAATTTCCAGCTCAAGAAATAATAAAGATTTATACCTTGGCGGATCGCCGAGAGCTTCACTTTCGGTTTTATCCGGGGCAAAAGCCGCTGCCGCAATGAAAGGGAGAGATTTTATTACGCCGGATGATGTTAAGGAAGTGGTCTTTCCTGCATTGAGGCACCGCATATTGCTGACACCCGAAAAGGAAATGGAAGGCTCTACTACTGAAGAGATAATAAAAAATATTATTGATAAAATCGAGGTTCCCCGTTAGTGAAATTCATTAAGCCCCTTTATTTAACTTCTTTTTTCTTCGCATGGACCTGGGCCGTTGTATTCATCTTCATATTGGGATACTTTTTTCCTCTCTTTTTATTTATCGGCAAAATATCTTTAATAACATTGATTCTTTTATTCTTAGCCGACATCTTCATTTTATTCAAATATTCCAACGGAATTTTTGCCCGAAGAGAAACACCGAACAGGCTCTCAAACGGGGATGAAAATGAAATAAAAATCTACCTTGAAAATCTTTACCCGTTTAAGCTGGGCGTAAAAATAATTGATGAGATCCCTGTTCAATTTCAAATAAGAAATTTTCAGCACAGCACAATATTATCGCCAGGCGAAAATAAGATCATTACATATTTCTTAAGGCCTGTTAAGAGAGGAGAATATAACTTCGGGTTTATAAATATTTATGCAAGCTCCCCGCTTAATCTGGTTTCAAAAAGATATAAATTTTTCGGTGATAAATCCGTTCCGGTTTATCCTTCTTATATACAGATGAGAAAATATGAGCTTCATGCAATTTCCAGCACGTTGACCGAAATCGGAATAAAGAAGATCAGAAAAATCGGGCACTCGACGGAATTTGAACAAATTAAGGAATATGTAAACGGTGATGATTTCAGGTCGATTAACTGGAAGGCAACGGCAAGAAGAAATGAACTGATGGTAAATAATTATGATGAAGAAAAATCCCAGCAGGTTTACAGCGTTATAAATATGGGGAGAGTAATGAAAATGCCTTTCAAAGGATTAAGCCTGCTTGATTATGCTATCAATACCAGCCTGGTAATATCAAATATAGCCGTTAAAAAACAGGACAAAGCCGGAATCGTAACTTTTTCAAATAAAGTAAATTCTATTTTGCCGGCCGATAATCGATCCTCGCAGATGTTAAAAATATTAGAACTTCTCTATAGACAGAATACCGATTTTTTGGAATCGGATTATGAATCCTTATGCGCTTCGCTGCTCGCAAAGATCACTCATAGAAGCTTAATGATATTATATACGAACTTTGAAACAATAGAAGGATTAAAAAACCAGCTTCCTTTTTTAAGAAGGCTTTCTGCAAGCCATCTGGTTCTTGTTATAATTTTTGAAAATACAGAGCTGAAATCGCTGCTTGAAATGGACCCGAAGAATACGGAAGAAATTTATTTGAAAACCATAGGGGAAAAATTTGCTTTTGAAAAAAGGCAGATAGTTAAAGAGCTTAACCGGTATAAAATAAATTCAATACTTACCCCGCCGGAAAAGCTAAGCGTTAATACTATAAACAAATATCTTGAATTTAAGGCACGCGGTTTGATTTGAACGCTACTATGCAGAAAATTCAAATTGAAACCAGTCAGAACGTTACTATCGAATATGAGCTTGCCAGCATAGGGGACCGGGTATTAGCTCAGCTTCTCGATTTTCTAATTCTCGCCGGCTATCTCTTCGGGTTAGTATTTTCAATGTATTTGTTAAGATTATCCGGCGGTTTCTTCGGAGGAATAGCTTTCTGGATAATTCTATATCTTCCCGTTTTTTTTTATGATCTTTTATTAGAGTCTTTTTTAAATGGGCAGTCTTTCGGGAAAAAAATCAGGAAGATAAAAGTGGTCAAAATTGACGGCAGTCAGCCTACTTTTATCAGCTACTTCCTGAGATGGATTTTGAAGCCGATCGATGTGTTCTTCACTTACGGATCGGTGGGAATAATTACCATTCTTGTAAACGGAAAAGGACAACGTCTGGGAGATCTTGCGGGAGGTACTACAGTAATAAAAATCAGAAATGAGGCAAATTTAAATCAGACTATTTTCACCAATGTCTCGGAGAATTACGAGCCTGTATTCCTTCAGGTCAATTCTTTGACTGACAGAGAAATTGAATTAGTAAAAGAGGCTCTTGAACATAATTCAAGGCTTAGCGATTTGAACATGTACGATGAGATCTTGGAAAAGGTAAAACAAGCAATAGCTAAAAAGATGGGAATAGAGACTACTATGACAACCAGGTCTTTCTTAAAAACCGTAATTAAAGACTACAATTCTATTAATCAAAGATGAACCTGAGTGGCAATAATCAAAATAATAAGATATTTAATTTCCGGTTGAGTAGGGATAATTCATTACTTTTGATAAACTGAATGCATCATCATTTAAGGAAGAATGCCAAATCATCCTGCTGTAAATAAGAGCATTGCCGCCGAATAAAAGAGACTTAGCTTCATATCCTAATAACCTCAGGTATGCCGATGCACAAGCGCTCAATTGTCCTGAGCCGGAGTATAAAACCAGGGTTTTGGTTGCCGGCAGTGTTTGAAGATAATTGGTAGTTTTCAGATCTTCATTAGGGACATACAATATTGCCCCCGGAGGATGCCCGAACCCTGCCAACGGATCTCCCGCCGCTCCGGATGAGCTGTAATAAAGGCTTTCCGTACCATAGCAGATCAAATAAAAATTCAGTGAGGGATCAGTTTCCGAGAATAAATCCGAAACGGGAATCGAAGCATTATAGGCATTAGTTGTATCCTCCGGATTATCCCTGAAGCCCTCCTGAAATAATTTATCTACCCGTTCCTTTAATTTTTTTTCATCCGTAGTCGAAGTATCACTAAATCTTAAGCTGGGCAGCGCGGTAAAATTTCCTTTTGAATAATATTGATCATTAAAGGAATTAACAAAATATGAATCCATTGCGTTCTCCTGCCAAATGCGGGCAAAGTTTATATTCCAGGATGCCATCCCGAAATTCAGCGAATAAACCTTGTTGAATCCCAGCAATCTGACTAAACAGCAATAGTAGGCTGCTGCCTGGCCGGTTTGACTTACCATGACAATTTTGGAATATCTGCTTAAATCATTATTAAAGAAATATCTTGAAAGTTCATTGTGAGAAATATTTACAGCTCCCTGGATATGTCCATTCTCATATTCATTTCTGCTTCGGAGATCTAATATTAAATAATTATTCAACCCGGAAAAGACTTCATCAGCATTTATTAGAGACGGAGCCAGGCCCGAATTGATATAGTCCCCATTTTTTTCCAGATAAATTAATAATTCTGCGGAATTTTCAGAATTAAAAGATAAAACCGAATTGCTATGCTCATTCAAACAGCTTGATGCAGAAATCAGTAGCGCAATACATGAATATTTAATTAGCTCTTTTTTCATTTTTAATTACTCCTTATCAAGTCACCCTCCGAAACCCCTATAAATAAACCAATAGCATCTTCACCGTAAACGTTCCATGCCACAGCTCCGCCGCTTTGTGTGAAAACATTATCCACAGACTGATTGTTATCTTTAGATTTAAAAAATTCTAGAAAAGGTTTATCGAAGGCATAGATCTTAATGTATGTAAGGCTTCGGTAGTAAGTATTCCTATAGGAAGGCGGGATCTCCTGCGTCCTCACCGAAATCAAAGAACCCTGTTCATTATTCTGGGCTGCATTTATCGAATAGAAATCCTCTGAACTGGAAATTATATTTGCCACGGAACCTACAATCCATGCTGCGCCATAAGCTTCATCTTTTTTACTCACTACTTCCGCGGATATAAAATAATCACTGTGATAAAGAATGGTTTTGACTACCGGTTTGAAAGGAACTCTTGTAATGCTGTAGATTAATTTATTCTTTACTTCTGCGAAGAGCTCATATGTATTTCCCTCTTTGATAGAAAGGAAATACAAGGGTTTATATATTCCGTTTCCATTATAATGCAGCGGGACTATCTGGATGCCGTTTATTTTTAAATATGCTTTTACATCAGTAAGCTCGGCTTTTTTAATATCGTAAGGCTCACCTAGGGGGAGAGTTTTTGTAAACGAAACACCTTTAAAAGCAGCACCTCCTTTTAACTCCGACTGAACAACAATCAATTCTTTAAAATTCACATTCACATCGGAATCTGTTATCTCCTCGCATCCGGCAAGTACAATGGAGAAAAAAATAAATATTAAACTGTATCTCATATTAAAAATTAATATTTACACCCGCCGTTGGAATAAAAGGGAACAAGGTTATCTGCTTCAATTTCAGTTTTACTTTCTCAGGATTTTCGGGATCCTCTTCTTTTGCCACATACTGGGCAAAAGAATTCTTACGGTTGTACAGATTATAAAAATTTAAGTAGGCTTGGAACGGTAAATTGAACCAGGAAAATTTATAAGAGATATTTAAATCCATTTTATGATAATCAGGAAGCTTATAGCCGTTCCTATCGGAATAATTTACCCTTACGGAAGGATTATTGTTTAGCCCAATATTATACAATTGATATTGACCCAACGGCAGAGTAATGCCTGCCCCCGTTGAGTAAGTCCATGTCATTCCTAAGCTTAAAAGAGCTGTCAGGTTATAGGTTAAGACCAGGGACAGATCATGTCTCCTGTCATATTTCGGATAAAAGATCTTGTTTGCGTTTATCTCGCTGAAAAGCCTTTTTGTCCAGGATAAGGTATAGCCAATCCAGCCGCTTATATTCCCCGTCCTCTTATTAAAAAACAATTCCAAGCCGTAGGATTCCCCTTCCCCGGAAGTGAGTATTTCTTCAATCGGTACATTGATATTAAAATCGGCTTTTTCACTAAACTCCAGCAGATTTTTCATATCCCTATAATATGCTTCGCATGAAAAAAAATATTCGGGATATGAATAATTCACATCGATGCCGAGCACATACTCATTTGATCTCTCCGGTTTTATTTTTTTTGAAGAAGGGTACCATAAATCCGTCGGCAGAGAGATATCATTTCTGGTAATCAGATGAAGGAACTGATGGGTTAATCCGTAACCGCATTTCAACGTAATGTTATTTACCGGGGAGTACAATATAGAAACTCTCGGTTCCAAGCTTAAGTAATTATTTTCTTCAAAATAGTAAAGTCTTCCGCCGATATTTGCAGACAAATTGGATAAAATGTTAGCATTATCCTGAAGGAAGAGTGAAGATTCAAATGAAGTTATATCGTTGCTCAGCCTATCATCGGTCTCCAAACGAGGATCATAAAAATCATTGTGAAGC
>DATKLQ010000553.1:0-6402 GCA_035542335.1 Ignavibacteriaceae bacterium
CGCCACCTAACAAGCGATTCCACCGTAAAGCGGGGGCAGACAATCCGACGCCAGTCAGGGCATGGTTACTAAGGTTTTAACAATTGATTTTATTGTTTACAAATAAATTCGTTTCTAAAATAATTGAGAAAATGATTTTAATTAAATAACAAGATGTATGTCAAGGTGAGCCTCACGTATTTATTCCTTTCCTTTTTTCCGTGCAATTCCTTCAAAACAAAAAATCTCTTTGAAAATGCGATGAAAATAGTTGGCATAAGTATGGATAATAAGAAGATCGGTTTTGATAATAATGTGAAAAGATCTTCTGAGAAAGAGCTTACTTGTAACTGCGGCTTTAATTTTAATCTCCTTCCCGGTATACTCACAGGAATCCTTCCTGGCGAAAATATCTCCGATTGCTTTCAACAATGACGGGAGCGTAGACCCGGTATTTACATCGCTGCTGACTTCATACAATGCTTTAAACATTAATGATGTTTTCCTTACAAGAAAAATAATAGAGTGCGGCGGATATGAAGCCAATCCGTTAATGAAATGGGCGGTGAAGAATCCTCCGTGCGAATTACTATTTAAGTCTGCTTTAATGCTGGGAGAGAATTATACTTTAAAATGGATAAAGGAGGAGAATGAATTATTGGGATATGCTGCAGCCATCGTCTTTAACATTCTGTATTCATACGTCAATTATAATAACTACCAGGTTGTTATAAGGCTGAGTAAGTAGGAGGAGGAGGCAGAGGCGAAGGCGAAGGGTGGATGAATGAATGGATGGATGATTGGTTGAATGAATTGGTGGATGCACGGATGCATGACTGCATGAATGTATGAAAGATGGATAATGGATGCCTGCCCGCCGACCTTTCCGCCAACCTGTCCGCCAAAGCGCAGCGGCGGCGGAAGCGCAGCGGCGGCGGAAGCCGCAGGCGTAGGCGGGATGGTTGATGTTTGATGGATGTTTAAAACAAATACAGCAGCATCGGAGGGAGTCATTCCGATGAATATCGGAATCTTCAGAACGAAAAGAGATTCTGAAACTATTTCGGCAGATGCTGAAATAATTCAGATGCTGAAATAAATTCAGCATGACAAGATCGGATAGCACGTTTCATTCCGGATTGGAATAGAATTACTTCCGCCTTTTATCTATTTTAAATTTATGACTGAAGAAAGAAAAATAGAGCTGCCGCTTAAAGGGAAAACATATACTCTCTATGGGGAAGAATTGAGCACAGATCCATATTACGAAAAGATCAGGAACCTGGCCGATAAATATTTAAATTCTTTTAAAGATGAAAATGAGCTGCTGGAATTTACCAGGATATTAAGCAGGAAGAGAAGTCTGCTTAAACGAATTGCCAAAAAAGATAACGGCTTACAATCCCGACTGATCAATAATTTAGGGGATGAGCTTTCGGTTTATACAAAAGAAGTTGAGAACCACCTGCAGAATTTAAGTCTGTATGAAAAATTTGAAAAGGTAATATCGACTACCGAAGAGCAGTACCATTTATATATGCTGGAAGCGGAGCTGGTAAATAGGATTTATGCAAATGAATTCAGAAGATGCGAATATAAAATTGCGCTGCTTCCCCACTGCTTAAGGGATCTAAGCCGCACATGCATGTCGAAAGAAGATGAGATAGACTATTTCTGCAAAGGATGCTCTAAGCACTGCAATGTCAATAAAGCAAGCACAATATTGAAATCTGCGGAGATAAATCCTTACATCTGGAGGAATGCAGAGCTGAAAAAGCTTTTCGGGATTTTAATGGGAAAATATAAAAGTGTCGGAGTGCTGGGGATTGCATGCATCCCGGAGCTTGTAAGAGGAATGAGATTATGCATGAAGCACCAGGTGCCGGTGGTGGGGATTCCATTAGACGCAAACAGATGTGCGAGGTGGATGGGAGAGTTTCATGATAACACTGTAAATCTGGAAGCGCTGGAGAAGCTTGTATTAGGCTAAGGCGGAGGCGAAGGAGTTGAATGGATGAATGAAGGAAATGCATGGATGCATGACTGCATGGATGCATGACTGCATGGATGCATGACTGCATGGATGCATGGATGCATGACTGCATGGATGCATGGAGGATTGAAAATTACAAGATCGCAAAATTACGAGATTGTTAGGTAGGTTTATTTGATGTTCCCTTACTGAAGAAATTCGAAATCCGAAATCCTTATTTCATTTCCCTCAACTTCTCCAGGTGTTTTCCGGCGAAATAATCAAATAAAAAATTGGGAAGAATCTTTACAAATAAAGAACCGAAGATTATAGGAAACGGAAATTGAATTATCCTCTTTTCTTTTTTAATTCCTCTTAGAATTTTCCGGGCTGCCTTTTCAACATCCTGGATAAAATACATTTTAAATTCATTCTTTTTGATCATCGGCGTATCAACCCAGCCGGGTCTGACAGTTAATACTTTGATATTATATTTTTTCAGCTCAATCCTCAGTGCTTCCAGAACGATAGTAACTGCAGCCTTGCTGCCGCTGTAAAAAGCGCTTCTCGGGAAACCCCTTACCTCTGCGATGCTCGAGACTCCTACTATCATTCCCTCCTTCCTTGGAATAAATTCCGGCAGGAGTTCCTCTATGCAGTATATTATCCCGAAGAGATTTACACCGAATGTCTCTTCGGCTGTAACAGAGCTGAATTCTTCAACATCGTACCTTCCTCCCCTCCCGGCATTTAGTATTGCAATATCTATCTTTCCAAAATGCTGTTTAATCTTGCTGAATGCATCCTTCACTTCGGTTTTATTCTTCACATCGCATTTAATCAAAATTACATCAGTTAAACCTGCCAGCTTCTTTTTCAGCTCATCAAGGATTTCAATCCTGCGGGCAATTAGAGCAAGCTTAGCTTTTTCTGCGGCAAGCAATTCGGCAAGCTTGTAACCCATGCCGCTGGATGCACCGGTAATGACAATTACTTTGCCGGAAAGATTCATTTTGGTTTAGTATGCTTTTGTTTGGAATAACGGAATATTGATTATTAGAAAAAGTTACACAGAGATCCACGGAGTTCCACAGAGGAATTTTAAGAGTAATTGGGCGGAGACTAACTCCATTTCTCCACTGCTCTCTGCTACATAAGCAGCGCCATTACAGCCTTTTGAACATGCAGCCGGTTTTCTGCTTCGTCAAATATTACGGAATTAGGAGAATCGGCTACTTCGTTTGTAACTTCATCCCCTCTATGAGCAGGCAGGCAATGCATGAATAAATAATCATCCTTGGCATTCTTTACAAGCTTTGAACTAACCTGGTATTTTATAAATTTCTTCTTTCTCTCTTCTGCTTCTTTCTCCTGTCCCATGCTTGCCCAGACATCGGTATAAATTATATCCGCATTTTTTACCGCTCTCACAGGGTCATCAACGACTTCAACTTTGCTTCCCATATATTTTGCATTCTTTATAGACTCATTTACAATCTGCTTATCAGGCTTATACCCGGAAGGTGATGCAACTGAAATATTCATTCCAACCAAGGAACAGCCGTGAAGCAAACTATGAGCAACATTATTACCGTCGCCAATAAATGCAAGCTTTAATCCTTGAAGCTTTCTTTTCTTTTCCAGAACAGTAAAAAGGTCGGCCAAGATCTGGCAGGGATGAAGCAAATCGGTTAACCCGTTTATTACAGGGATCGATGAATACTTTGCCAGATCAATTACTTCCTGATGAGCGAACGTCCGGATCATAATTCCGTTTAAAAAACGGGATAAAACTCTGGCGCTATCGGGGATCGATTCACTTCTTCCGAGCTGGAGATCATTAGGGCCGAAGTACATGCCCAATCCGCCGAGCTGGTAGATGCCGGTTTCAAAAGAGACGCGGGTTCTTGTGGAAGGCTTTGTGAAGATCATTCCCAGAGTTTTACCTTCAAGCAGGCGGTGAGGTTCGCCGGATAACAGCTTTTCTTTTAAGCTTTTGCTCAGATCAAAAACCTGGTATGTTTCTTCCAATGAAAAATCAATATTTGATACAAAACTTCTTCCTTTCAGGTTAACAGCCATTGTGTATACTCCCAATAAAAAATTAATTGATGAGTAAAAATAAACGGGCTAGAGTGCACAATCAACAATGCGGGTACCTGCAGAAGGATCGAGAAGCTTATGTGCATCGGTAATTAAAACTTCCTTTCCGCCTTTCTTAATAAACTCGATGCCGGCTAAAATTTTAGGTCCCATGCTCCCCGGCGGGAACTCTCCGGAGTTAAAATATTTTTCGGCGTCGGCAATTGTCAATTCATCCAGTGCTTTTTGCCCGGGCTTATTATAATTCAAATATACTTTTGAAACGTCGGTCAAAAAAATTAAAGTTTCGGCTCCTATTTTATTAGCAAGCAAAGATGCCGCAAGATCTTTATCTACCACAGCTTCGGCACCGCGGAGCTTTTTATCATTTATAAAAACAGGGATACCTCCGCCCCCTGCTGCAATAACAATAACCCCGGCTTTTGTCAATTTTTTTATAATTCTTTTATTCATTATATCGATAGGTTTTGGAGAAGGAACATTCCTCCGCCATCCTCTTTTTTTCGGATCCTCTTTAAAAATCCAATTGTTGGCTTTTGCGAGGAGATCTGCTTCTTCCTTTAAATAAAAAGGTCCAATCGGTTTTGTCGGTTCCTTAAATGCAGGATCATGCATATTAACTAAAACTTGGGTGATCATTGCTATTACATTTCTTCTAATATGGTTTTCTTTCAATACATTTATAAGCTGCTGCTCAATCATATATCCTATTCCCCCTTGAGAATCAGCAACGCAGATATCCAAAGGCATTTTCGGAATATTATACTGATCATGGCCGGCTTCGTTGCGCAGGAGGATATTTCCTATTTGAGGGCCGTTTCCGTGAGTAATAACCAAATTAAAATTATTTTTGATTAAGGGGAGCAGATTCAGGCATGTTTCATAAGTATTTTTTTCCTGCTGCTCAATATTCCCGGATTCATTACTCCGGGTAATGGAATTTCCCCCAAGAGCAACTACAGCAAGTTTATTTTTTTCCAAAAATGCTTCTTCAGAGATGAGTTGCTGCAAATATAAAAAGGATTCACTTTAAAAGAGTAAGAGAAAGAGAATGAGAAAGTCGCCGAAGGCGGACCTCGCCACAGGCGGGAGAAAGATGAGCGATAGAGCATCCGGAGAAGTTAAGAGCGGACTGTTACGGCGATTGAAAAGGCAGGCTCGAATAGTAAATATTTAAAGAATACTTGATAAAAAGAAGAATAGAAAGAAATAAATTCATCCTGATAGGGAGTTTTTAACTTTTGAATTTAAGAAAGAATTATTATTTTTAACAAAAATTATTCCAAATGTTTGTCAGCAATTTAATACCGGTTGAAGAGGTTCTAATCAATTCAGAAATAGCAGAAACGCGGTTTTCATGCGATTTGAAGAGGTGCAAAGGGGCCTGCTGTACTTTAGAAAGCCACTACGGAGCACCGCTTCAGCCTGAAGAAATAGATAAAATCAAGGAAATCCTGCCTGCGGCAATTGATTATCTCCCGGAAGAGCATAAAGCGGTTATTGAAGAAAAAGGCTTTTATGAAGTAAAGCAGAATGATCTGTTTACACGGAGCTTTAATAACCGGGCTTGCGTTTTTGTATATTATGAAAATGATATTGCAAAATGCAGCATTGAAAAAGCTTATCTGGACGGCAAGATTAATTTTAAGAAACCGATATCCTGCCATCTTTTCCCGATCAGAGTCTCCAAATTCGGAGGAGACGTGTTGAGAATGGAGCATTTTAATGAATGCGCACCGGCTTTGGAAAACGGGATCAAAAAAGATATGAAGCTGATAGATTTTTGCGCAGAATCTTTAAAAAGATTATACGGGAAAAAATGGTATTTAAAACTAAAGGAGACTATAGGCGAATAATATGCTTACGTTATCACAGAAACAGACACTACAGCAAAAGCTTTCACCCCAGCAGATACAATATCAGAAGCTTCTGCAGCTGAACACATTAGCACTCGAGCAGCGGATTAAAAATGAGCTGGAAATTAATCCCATACTCGAAGAAAATGCTACCGAGGAAATAGAAAATACCCAAGAAACCGAAAAGGAGAAAGACGATTCTCCTGAAGAGGAAGAATTCGAAAAATATAACCAGGAAGAATTTACCCGGGAAGATTTCATGAATGACCCGGACTTCGAAGGTGATAAGCTGAACAGGAGCAGTGAAGAAGTATATCAGCCTGTAGCCCCGGCCAGAGAAAGCTTAAGCGAACATTTAATCGAGCAGCTTCAGATGCTGAACCTCAGCGGAGATCTTTACGTGCTGGGAGAGGAAATAATCGGCAGCCTTGACAACGACGGCTACCTTAAAAGAAATCTTGCCGATATTATCAACGAGCTGAAAACCTTCGA
>DATKLQ010000554.1:0-6325 GCA_035542335.1 Ignavibacteriaceae bacterium
TGTTCATAAGCATAATCCATCATGCTTTGCATTCGGGAATAATCAAAAGGAAAATCTAATTTATACTCACCGTTAAGAAATTCACCATAATCATAATTTTGATCTACAAACGGGTACATAGAAACCCGTAATCCATCACCAAGATCGGTAAACCATGGGAATGCACCTTTAAATAGATTAATCATAGCTTGCCCGCTCTGCAATCCGAAAGGCTCTCCATTAGTTACATCGATATTATTAAATCTTTTTTGATATTGATACTTTCCTCCGAATTTAATTATTGCACTTATATTTTTTGAAAAATTTAATGGTGTATCAAAATCAAGACTCAGAGACAAGGATCTTTCTCTGGTAAAACTGTGATTGGTTGAAATTGTATTTAAAAGCGTTTGATCCGGATCTAGATTAGCCGCTTTAACGACATCTCTTGGATCCAGGTTTTTAACATTGCCTAAACTGGGAGTCCAGACTCCCCTGGTTAAAAAATTAACTGACCAATCCCTCGGATTTTTTGTTTCGGAATATGAATGCGAAAAAATTGTAGTGGTATTAAAAATCCATGCTTGCTGTGTATATTTAATCGTATTTGATAAGGTATTCAAAGTGCTTTTTGAATAGTTATTCTGGAAGTTCGCATTATTTTGAGCCGTGGTAAGATTATAAAATTGCCTTCTGTCTTCTGATTCCGTAATGCTTGAACTAAAAAGATTTGAAAGAAGAATTTTTCCACTAGGTAACTCGTAATCAAGGGTTAAAACTCCGTTATTCCTGGATCTGTCCCGGGCAATATCATACAAGGTTATGTTTTGGGTAAGATAATCGGTTTGACTATTTCCAGAGGGTCCGTAATTTGCACCGAGCTCGTTTGAGGAAAGATTCCTTCTTTCTATAGACCCTTGTAAAAAAACACCTAAACGGCTGTCAAAAAATCTGTTCTCAACGGTTCCTACAAATTTGTAATTTTTATATTTATCTTTTGCATTCGGCAGACCATTGTATGCTCCCTGACCAAGAAAACTAAAAAGCGGGATTTCACCCAAACCTGCTTTAGCCTCCCGGAGATCAAAATTAACTATTCCCCCGATGGCATTTGCATCCATATCGGCAGTAACGGTTTTAGAAACCTGTATACCCTCAAGCATATTAGGAGAGATCATGCTTAAGTCAGCGCTTCGATCATTTTGATCGGAGGATGAAAGCTTGACTCCATTTACGGTGATAACATTGTATTGCGGAGCAAGTCCGCGGATGACAACTTTGTCTCCTTCACCGCCGCTCCGAAGAAGAGAGATTCCCGGCAGCCTGCCTACAGATTCGGCTGCATTAGCATCCGGCAGTTCCTGAATCCTGGCTGAAGAAACTGCATTCAATATTTGGTTTGAGGAAAGCTGCTTATTAATAGCTTCAACCTGCCCGCTTGCCTGAGCGGTAATAAGCACCGTCTCACCTTCAATACCTACCGGCTTTAAGTTGAAATCCTTATCCAGAATTTCATTTTCTTTAACCTGAACCTGCTCTTCCATTGTCTCGTAACCAATATAAGTTACGCGCATCGTATAGAAACCTGCCGGAATGTTTCGAATAATATATTTTCCCGACTCATCCGTTGCAGCTCCAAGGCTGGTGCCTGTGAGTATAACATTAGCACCGATAAGGGGTTCATTTGTTAAGGTATCTTTTATAATCCCTTCGATGCTTGAAGCTGAAGCGGAAGAATTGCCGAATAGGAATAGGATTAACGATAATAATATGCCCGGAATAAAGATTATTCTGCGCATTGTTTGTCTCCTCCAGTTAAGTTGATTCTAACTTTAGAGTTAAAAGAATTTTAAAAATTACTTAATCGATATGCTGACTGTTAACCTCGGAATGCAGATCGACTTTTAATTCATTCATAATAAGGCTGTTAGCACCCATAACAGCAGCCATTCCGTTTTCAAATTCTGATTTTAATATTTGGATTTTTCCTTTATGAATGTTCAATAGATTATCTTCAAAATATTTTCTAGTGGGTTTTAATAATAGGTCGCCGGATTTTGATAACCCTCCGTATAAAATTATCGCCTCGCAGGCAAAGCAGGCAGTTAAATTTGCCAGCGCCCTTCCTAAAATTCCGCCTGTAATATTAAAAGCTTCAATTGCCAGCGGATCCCCCTTGGCAGCATAATCACTGATCATTTCGCCTGTTAATTCACTGAAGGATAAGTTCTGAAGCGAGCTTTTGATATTGCTTTCCGAAAGCAGCTGAAATATAGTCCGCCGTAATCCGTTTACGGAAACATAAGTTTCAAGGCATCCTGATCTTCCGCAGTTGCACTTACGTCCGTTCCTTTCAACTAATATATGTCCGAATTCTCCTGCCAGTCCGTCTTTCCCATTAACAATCTTTCCGTCAATGACTATTCCGCCGCCTAACCCGGTGCCCATAGTAACCGCAATAAAATCTTTCATTTCTTTT
Source organism: Ignavibacteriaceae bacterium (assembly GCA_035542335.1). Lineage (GTDB taxonomy): Bacteria > Bacteroidota > Ignavibacteria > Ignavibacteriales > Ignavibacteriaceae > DATKLQ01. The sequence continues at coordinate 2,459 of DATKLQ010000554.1, forward strand.
GCTAAGCCATATTTCAGCTCCCCCAATGCAGCCGCATTAGCATCATTAATTATAACTACCGGGACGCGGAAGGAATCTTTCATCAAAGAAATAATGTTTACAGTTCCCCATTCCAGGTTTGAAGGATTTTCAATAGTGCCCAGGATATTATTTACGCTCGGTGCTGCAATACCGATTCCTGCCAATTCATACTTGTAAAATTTCTCTTTATGAGATTTTTTTATTTCCTGGAGAAGGCGAACAGTAAACTTTTGTACATTTTCCGATGATATGGTTGAAATCGAATTGCCGTAGAGATAATTGCCTCTCAAATCAAAAGCTCCATAGCGTGTATTAGTTCCCCCGATATCAATCCCTAAAGTGAATTTTTCCATAATTAGTTGGTTTAAGCAATAAATTAAATAGTCAAAAAAAATTAAATTATAATTCTATAGTCATTGAAAATTTCTTTAATTGCCAGAGTTGCTGCTCCAAGCAGGCGGGGGCGTATTTTCAATGAAGTCGGTAAAATGATTGAGTGTTTCTTTTTTCCGTAAAATGCCCTCTGCTTTACAACTTCCATGATCTCAGGATAAATTAAATCCCAGGCCTGAATAATGCGTCCACCTATAATGATTGCATGAGGATCATAAGCTTTAATAATATTTGCTATACCCATTCCCAGAAAATACCCGGTCTGAATAATTGTATCCCGGGCAATTTCATCATTATTATTTGAATTTTTAACAATATCATCAATTGTAATACTGCCTGCCTGATCCATTGAACCGAATTTTTTTATTGCATATCTGCTTATGGTTGCCCTATCTGAAGCATACCGTTCCCAGCAGCCATGATTGCCGCACACACAAAGCTCGCCCCCTTCGAAGATAATCATATGCCCTACTTCTCCGGAGGCATGAAATTCCCCGTCCAGAATTTTATTTCCTACTACTATACCTGAACCTATTCCGGGACCAACCTGCAGAAACACGTAATTCGATAAGTTAATTCCATGAGTACCATACCATAATTCAGCTAAAGCAGAATTTTTAGCATCATTTCCTACCGCCAGTATTTCAATGTCGGGTATAAATTTCCTTACTGCTTCACCTATATTAAAATTTTCCCATCCCAGATTAGGTGCAAAGTTCACTATTAATTTTTTAGAATCGACAATTCCGGCTATGCTGAAACCGACTCCATAAAGCTTTGATAGGTTGTTCTCAATGCGTAATCTTTCAAGTTCATCAATTGATTTTTTTATGAAATCTTCGGGCTGTTGTGCTTCAGTATTAATTGAGCAGGTTCCGCAGATAGAACCATCAATATCTGCAATAGCAATCCGCGTTATGGCTGCATCGATTGATATTGCTCCAACCAGGTATTTCCCAAGTTTTAAGGAAAGGTCAAGCGGATTGCGCCCGATATTCTGATCTATCTTTACTTCTTCAGTTATTAATTCTTCCTGCAGGAGATCCGCAACTATACTGGAAATAGTGCTTTTATTTAAACCGGTCAATCTAGCCAGCTTGGTTCTTGAGAGAGGCTGTTTGCTTCTTATAATATTTAAAACCATTGAACGGTTAATGTTCCGGACGACCTTCGCATTACCGCCAATAATTGATTCGACATTCATAAAAATTGATTATAAAAAAAAATCATTGTAGATTTAGTTTGTTGTTTAAACCAACAAACTTTCTTCTCGAACATAAATGATTTAAAATATATTGTCAAGAAATTTTAAAAATAATTTCTAAAACACTATGAAACTCGCCTTACATGGAGGCAAAATAATTACTCCCTTCAGAATAGTAAATAAAGGAACATTAACAATAGAGGGGAATAAAATTTCAGGACTGCTGAAATCGGCAGATTCAAATTCCCTGCTCGAATATAAAATTATTGATGTTTCCGGGAAAATTATTTCGCCCGGATTTTCCGACTTGCTTGTTCACGGCGGATCAGGTTTTGGATTCAGCGACGACTTAGGAGAAAGCATTGAAAAGATAGGCTCTTATTTTTTGAAGCACGGTTCTACAACTATACTCGCCTCATTATTTGCCAAGCCGGAAAAACTGCTGCTCCGTGATTTAAAAAGACTAGCCGGATTTATTGAGGAACATCCCGATTCGAACATTAAGGGAATTCATATGGAAGGACCTTACCTGAACAAGAAATTTAAAGGTGCAATGAATGAAAATTATTTATGGAAACCCGGTTTGGATTCATGGAAAAAAATCTGGGAGGCATCAAGAGGATTTATAAGAATTATGACAATCGCTCCTGAAATTCCGGGTGCATTAAGGGTAATGCAGGAGGCTGCCAAATGCGGAGTTGTTTTGTCGATAGGGCATTCAATGGCTTCATATGATGAGGTGGAAGACGCTATAGACAACGGTGCCGCACATGTTACTCACATTTTTAACGCAATGCAGCCGTTTCATCACAGGAACCCCGGTATTATTCTCGGTTCTCTTCTTCATAACGAGTTGAAGATCGAACTTATCGCAGATACGCTTCATGTCCACCCGGCAGTAATGCAGCTGCTTCTAAAACTTAAAGGAGCTAACGGGATAATACTTGTCTCCGATTCAATCCGTGCCGGGGGAATGCATGAAGGGGAGTATGAGTTTGCAGATCAGAAAATTTTTTTGAAGGGAAAGAAGGCTTATCTTAAAGACGGGACACTGGCAGGAAGTACACTGACGCTTAACCTTGCAGTAAAAAATATGGTTGAAGAAGCCGGGGCGAAAATAACGGAAGCCGTTAGGATGGCTTCTTTAAATGGCTTGAAGGTTTTAGGTTTAAGTCATAAAAAAGGAATACTCGCTGCAGGCAAGGATGCGGATATTGTAGTCTTCAATGAAAATTATGAGGTCGAAATGACGATATTAAACGGAAAAATTGTTTACGATAAAAATGAAATCAATTAAGGAATAAAGGTTCTAATTAGAAAACATCATAGGGAGCAGAAATGCGATTAATAATTCAACCTACATACGAGCTGGTTTCAAAATGGGCAGCAAATTACACCGCAGCCGGGATAAATAACTTTAAACCGACCTCAGTGAATCCGTTTGTCCTAGGGCTTCCTACAGGATCATCCCCGCTTGGAATGTATAAGGAACTTATCAAGCTCAATAAAAAGAAAAAGGTTTCATTTAAAAATGTGGTAACTTTTAATATGGACGAGTATGTAGGTCTGCCTGAAAATCACCCGGAAAGCTACCATTCATTCATGTGGAATAATTTCTTCAGCCACATCGATATTAATAAAAAAAATGTAAATATCCTTAACGGGAATGCAAAAGATCTTGAAAAAGAATGTGAAAGCTATGAGGAAAGAATCGCTGCCGCCGGCGGAATAAGATTATTTATCGGCGGAATAGGACCTGACGGACATATTGCCTTCAATGAACCGGGATCCTCTCTCGGTTCCTTAACAAGGGTTAAAACTCTCACCATGGATACTATAGCGGCTAATTCCAGATTTTTCGACAATGATATAAATAAAGTGCCGAAAACTGCATTAACTGTAGGGGTAAAAACAGTCCTTGATGCAGAAGAGGTTTTAATCATTATCAGCGGTTTAAATAAAGCTAGGGCACTTGCCAAAGTCGTTGAAGAAGGCGTGAATCATATGTGGACAGTGAGCGCCCTTCAGCTGCATCCCAAAGGAATAATAGTCTGCGATGAAATGGCAACTTACGAGCTTAAAGTAAGCACCGTAAAATATTTTAAAGATATCGAAGCAGTTCACCTCGATCCCCGAATGCTGCTTAAGTAAGGCATGTGAGAAAGCCGGTTTGTTAATCGTTATTTGATAATAGTTAATCGCAGAATCACAATTAACGATTAACAATTAATTTTGGATTCAATTTCCCT
>DATKLQ010000555.1:0-13681 GCA_035542335.1 Ignavibacteriaceae bacterium
TACTATAAAGATATATGATCTCCTAGGAAAAGAATTAAAAACATTAGTATGTGAAGAAAAACAGAAAGGATATTATGAAATCAGCTTCGACGGCAGTGAGCTTTCAAGCGGTATTTATTTTTATAGAATGCAGGCCGGAAAATTTACGGCTGCAAAGAAATTTATATTGATGAAATAAGAAAATCTAAAATTATTTTTGCTTGGGTATTCTTTAGATAATAAGATATTTGATGTTAAGCGTTCAGGCAGAAGATGAAGTTAAATAAACCATTTTAATATTATCTTATTCTTCTAAAAAGAGTAAAGTGATAATATGAAATATTTATTTTTTATTATTATCCCTCTTTTCCTTCAGGCCTGCAATACTAATGAATCTGATCATTCGATTATTAGTCCTCTCTCGGCAATAAAAATTGATAGTGTGCAAATAAATGGTAAACACGTTACAATTACAGTGACCTGTATGATTGGAACACCTTGTTGGTGTTATTACAAAAGTGAAAGCAGTAATGATGGTAATGTCTTTACTTCAAAGATTTTTGGTAAATATGATGGAGAGATTTGTATCGAAGTTGTAAGTTCCCTGAAACATATTGAACAAGTCAATTTTTTTACTTCAGGGACCAAGGAATTAAGATTTTGGCAAAATGATTCTACATATTTAGATACTGCAATTATTTTATAATTGGTTTATTCATAATATAGAGGTGCAATATAACCGCCGAATCAACCCGAACTCAGCCCAGGCGTGGTTGTTTTGAATTTTTTATAGTTTATTTAACTAATACAGTCCAATTTTTCAAAGTGTTATTTAACTAAACAAAGTTTTTTAATTTACCGGCTTGGGCTTTTCAAACTTAGATGTGGTTATGGACGGCGGGTTAATTGCAAAACCATTAGACAGCATTAAAGCTAATATGAAAAAAATATTCTTTTTATTCTCAATATTAATTTTCTTTTTGATTTCCTGTAAAGAAAGAAATGATCAGGAAAAATCCAATAGATCATCTTCCGGCATTTCCGAAAAATTAAAAGATAAAGAAAATCCAAATGCCGATTCATCTTATAGTGATCAATCCGGGATTTTGGATAGTTTAGGAATTAATTTAAGATATTTGTATGAGATTAGGCCTGAAGAATATAAATTGAAATATGGAGAACCAAATTCTATTAAAATAGATTCCATCAGGAATGTGCATACCGGTGAAAATGATGAATATTACAGGCTTAGATATAATGGATTTGAAACTATACTATATCATTTGGTGAGTGAGGATAAATATTTGCTTTGTTCAGTGGCTATCTCAAAGGATATTGAGTTCGGAAGTTTATCTTTAAAGATAAATTCTTTAGAAAGCGATCTGCTTTCCCGGCTTGGCAGACCGTTTTCCGAAACAACCGAAAAAAATGAAATTATTCTGATATACAATTCAAATTATTCGGATCAATTTAATTTTCATTTTTTAAATCATAAGCTGAGCAAAATTGAATTTTTACCATATTTTGATTAGAGGTTTATCTCTTAATTAAAAAATATAATTTATCCGTTCGGGTTCCTATAATCTGCATCTAAAATAAAACAGGCGGAATTATGAAATTTATCTCTCCAATTCTATTTTTTATTTTTTTCGAATTAAATGCGAGAAGGAATTAAATTCCAAAACAATTAAGGAATTCTAAAATTGAAAAATTGCATCTTATTTACTGCCGTACTAATATTTTCTTTTTACTCAAATGCACAGGACAAGCATCCCTATGCATCGGCTCAGCCGATTAGCGAACCAATTTTATTTGAGGAAGGGATAATATCAACCCCCGGCGCTTTTGGTTCGGCATTCATGCCGGACGGAAAGACAGTCTACTTTGCAAAGTATGATTCTATTGCCCGCAAAGCTTCAATAATGAAATCTTCGTTTAAAAACGGAAAATGGCTGACTCCGGTAGTTGCAGAGTTTTCAGGTAAATATTTTGAAGGCGATCCTTCCATTTCACCCGACGGCTCGAAAATATTTTACTGGTCGGTCCGGCCGAAAGATGAGAAAATGCAACTGCCCGGGGCTGCAAATCTTTGGATGGCGGAAAAAACAGATGATGGATTCGGTAACCCGACTTTTCTAGGCGACAAATTAAAGATTAATAACGGCGGAGCACCATCTATTTCTTCCGATGGAAATATCTATTTCTTCACGGACAAAAAAGGAGTAACTAAAAACAGAGATATATGCAAAGCTAATATTTTTAATCCGGACTCAGTACATGTCGAAATACTGGGTGAAGAAATTAATTCCGATTCGCATGATTATGACCCCTACATTGCACCGGACGAAAGTTATATAATATTTACAAGTGAGCGTGCAGGCGGATTAGGCAAAGGAGATTTATATATCTCTTATAATAATAACGGTGTATGGTCGAAGCCGGTGAATCTTGGTAAAAAAATAAATTCACCCGGTTATGAATACTGTCCTTCGGCTTCTCCTGATGGGAAATACTTTTTCTTCACCAGCGATAAAAGCGGTAGAAGCCTGATTTATAAGATAGATACAAGCGAGCTACCTGGTTTTCCCCCGGGCAAATGAACTCTCCCCAGCGTACTAAAAAAATGGAAATCAAACCCTGAAGTCTAATTATCCTGGATTAAGATCAAGATTACGAATAAGATTAATAGCTACTCCCTACTCAATACTCCCTACTCAATACTATTTTACGAGTGCCCGGAACAGGACTCGAACCTGCACTGGCTTGCGCCAACTAGCTCCTGAAGCTAGCGTGTATACCAATTTCACCATCCGGGCGGAAAAAACGGCTAATCAAAAATAAAAATTATAAAGGAAAGATAGAACTCTAGATGAAGGAATGGATGAGAGCATGAATGCATGGCTGCATGAATGCATGGCTGCATGAATGCATGGCTGTATGAATGCATGGATTCATAGTTGAATGGGTGTATGAATGCCTGCCGATTGATCAAAATGATAAATGACCAAGAATTGACCGCTGGCTATTAAGCAATGACCTGGGAATAAGATTACGAATCTTCCTTCTCCTCCCTACTCAATACTCCATACTCCCTACTTGTCCTCTTACCATCCTGCATCCCCTCTTTTATCTTCACGAATGATTGCGTCGTTGTTCTGGTGTATTTCACATTCCCTCGGCATATACTTGGTATTAATTATATCCCTGTAAACTGTCGGGCAATTCGGTGTTGCAATCCTGGGATCGCCGAGGTTCATGGATTCAAGGCAGAAAGAGACTGTATCGACTCCCGCCGCATGAGGAAAATACTCCAAAGGCAGATCAAGGTTCTTGTAAGTCTCTTCCATAAAAATTGCCCAGATAGGGAGTGCCGCTCTCGCTCCCTGCCCATACCAGTCAGTAAACTTGATCTGGTGATCATCGAACCCGACCCAAACGCCTGCAACGAGCTGGGGTGTATAACCAACAAACCATGCATCGGCAAAATCCTGAGTGGTGCCCGTCTTGCCCGCGGCAGGCCTGTGAAAATATCTTCCGACACCGGCTCCGGTTCCGTACGCAAGCACGTCCTGCATCATTGCAGTCATTATTTCTGCAGTCTGGGGCGAAACTGCTTCGCTATATTCGGGCATAAATTGATCGATTAAAATTCCGTTTTTATCTTCAATCTTTAAAATACTGATGGGATTGACATGCACCCCGTTGTTCGCTAAAGTTCCATAAGCTGAAGTTAATTCCAGTGGAGTAACTTCTGAAGTACCAAGTGCAAGGGAAGGATATGCAGGCAGGGATGAGTTAATTCCCATCCTCTTTGCATATTTAACAACCTTAGTCGGTGGAGCTACCTCACTAATAGTCATTCTTCCTGAAACAACATTTACGGAATGCGCTAATGCCTCTCTTAGAGTCATATATCCGCCATATACACTGTCGGAATTGCTGGGTGACCAGCCGTTATAATCGAATTTTTGATTTAAAATCGTATAAGCAGGATAATATCCGTTATCTATTGCGGTAGTATAAACAATTGGTTTAAAAGCCGAGCCGGGCTGTCTTCTTATCCCTGTTACATGATTTAATCCCCTGCCAGAATTTTCTCCTCCTACCATTGCTTTTATCTGCCCGGTCGACGGTTCAATTGCCACAAATCCCACCTGGACTTTAGTCTCGGCAGTTTTTATTGAATCTACAAAAGATTTATTATTCTTTAAGCTGTTATAAATGCGGGCCTTGTCTTCTTGAGTAGGTGCATCCCTGTATATCTGCAAATTTTTAATGGCCTTATCAATAAGAACAACCAATAAACTTTTATTCTCATTCCAATTCCAATGTTTATCAAAAAGCGCCTGGTATTCCTTTAAATGCTGCACTACAGCATCATTTGCATATTTCTGCATCCTGTAATCTATTGAGGTGTAGATATTGAGCCCGTCCCTATAAAGATTGTAGCCGTATTTATCTGAAAATCCTTCAAGCTGCTGCCTGATATATTCCATAAAATGCGGGGCAATAGATCCTGCCATACCTGACTTTTCGGAAACCGTTACTATAGGAACGTCTTTTAATTTTTCATAACTCTCCTCCGAAAGCATCCCGTTAACAACCATGTTACGCATTACAAGATTTCTTCTTCGAAGAGAGTTTACCTTATTCTTAATAGGATCATAATATTCGGGAGACTTAAGCAGCGCGACAAATACTGCGGATTCCGGCAAAGTCAATTCGCTCGCTTTTTTGTCAAAGTAAACTTTTGCAGCCGACTCAATACCGTATGCACTTCTTCCGAAATAAGAGACATTGAGATATAATTCCAGTATTTCATTTTTTGTGTAATTCTGTTCTATTTGAATGGCAGTCATCCATTCTCTTATTTTTCTTACGATAGTGGCAAATATGTTTTCATCTTTTCCTTTCAGCTTGTAAAGATTTTTCGCAAGCTGCTGAGTAATTGTGCTCGCCCCTTCCCTAGAAAAAGTAAAAACATTTTTGATCATTGCCTTGGCAAAACGGCTTAAATCGACTCCCCAATGATTATAGAAGCTCCTGTCTTCAGTAGCAATCAGAGCATTGATTAAATAAGGAGGAAGGCTGTCAATATTTGTCTCTATTCTGTTCTCGATAAAAAACTGTCCCAGCAGCTCGCCGTCAACTGAATATACTTTCGTAGCCAGTTCAGGCTTAGGGTTTTCCAGCTGTTCCAGTGAGGGAAGTCCGCTTATTATATAAATCATAAAAGCTGCGATAAGAATAATAAAAGCGGCTGCTGCTATTAATTTTGTCTTTAAGGAGATATTGCCTAATAACTTCCTTCTGCGTTTTTTTCTATTCATAAAATAACTCTTATATTCGGAATCGGATATTTTTTTGCTCATTTTAATCCCATTAAGCTTTTTCCCTCAGGCAGATCAATTATCTCGAATTTATCGTTTTGAAAAATGCCGTAGCATGGTGTATCCAGCCAGGAACCGAGATTTACGTAATATCCCGATTTATATTTCTCAAAGCATCTTCTGTGCAGATGCCCAAAAAGAACATAATCGAATCCTTCATCAATTTTTCTTTGCGCAGCTTCAAACAATCCGTCGACTTCACCGTAATCTTTTTTTGAAGTGTATGTACGGCTCGACTTGCTAGTTCTGCTTGCAATAGCAACACCAATATCCGGATGCAGCAACGCATACAATCCCTGAAGTGTTTTGTTCCTTAATATTTTCTTCAAAATATTATATCCTGTGTCGTTCTTCACCATCCCGTCGCCGTGAGCTATAAAAAATTTTCTGCCGTTCAGCTCTCTTGTTAAAGATTCCTCGTATAAATTAACGCCGATTACATCTCGGAAAAAATTCCCATGCATAAAATCGTGGTTGCCGATTAAATAATGAACCCTTACACCGGCTTCCGTAAGATTCTGAAGAGCGGTTAAAGTTCTGAAAAATCCCTTCTGGTAAACCTTTTTATATTCGAACCAGTAGTCAAAAAGATCGCCCACAATGAATAACTCGCTTGCATTTGAAACGGAATTATTAAGAAATTTCTCCAAGAGCCTCTCTTTCATCTTTTCAATATCCGGAGACTGAAGGCCTAAATGTATATCGGAAATAAATAAATACGAATTATTCACATCCTAAAATAATTACTGATTTTTATAAATGAAAAGCATATAAAATTAATCAATAGTCTTCTTATCCCTGATTTTTGCAAGCAGCCAATTATTCGGATCAAGGATTAAAGTATCAGGCTTTTGATCCAGGTTAATTTGAAAATTTTGGGATCTGGAATCCATATAAAATTTCCTATAAACTTTTTCTGCCCCGTTAAATCCGAATGCCGCCTCAATTGTAAAATTATAAACCGGGTAATCTTTTTGGATCTGTTCAAGATTTAGTAAGATATTATAACCCTTATCTCCTTTCTTTGTTTCCCATGAATAAACCAGATCTATTTGATCATCTCCCTTATAAACCCACTGATCAAAAAACTTAGATAAATCTTTGCCGGAAACCTGTTCGCAGACATTTTTGAAATCTTCCGTCGAAGCATTTTTGTATTTAAATTTTTGAAAATAAGTTCTCAATATTTTGAAGAATGCGGAATCCCCTGTTTCCCACCTGAGCATATGAAGCACCCATCCTCCTTTATCATAAACAGTGCTGCTGAAAAGGTTGTCGCCGGGATCATAGAGAGTCCCCGTAAAATTTTCATTGTATTTGCTCTGCATTGTTGATTGAAGTGCAGCAGGCCCAGATTTGTTTTCGGCATAGAGGGCTTCACAGTAGGTTGCAAATCCCTCGTTGAGCCAGATATCTTTCCAGGTGGCCGGACCGACACAATCGCCCCACCAATGATGAGACAGTTCGTGAACGTAAACATCATTAAAAAACTTCCTGCCGTTCAAAAAATTGGATCCGATACCCGTAATCGTCTGATGCTCCATTGCACCCAGCTGCCATAAAAATTCCGCCACTCCGTATTTTTCACCAATAAATGGGTATTCGCCGAAAGTATCCGAAAAGTACTTAATCATTTTCGGGTGGTCTTCAAAGTCATTTTTGGCAAAGGCAAGATGCTCGGGAAAAACATAGTATTCAATCGGCATAGTATCCTTATCGCTGGAAATATATTTATCCTCGTAGGTAACATAATCGGCGGAATAAATGCAGATTAAATAGGTCGAAATGGGGTAAATGGTTTGCCAATGATATGTTTTTCTTTTTCCGTCATTAACTACTTCAAGTAATTTGCCGTTGGATACCGAAGTTTTCGATGAATCGTTAGAAATATAAATGTCCAGCAAGGCCTTATCTGTGGGCATATCGTTGCAGGGGAACCAAGTTGAAGCATAGATCGGTTCATTCAAATTATATACGACAGATTTATTAAAAATTTCACCAAAACTTAAGGCGCCTAATCCGGCTCTAAGAGGTTTCCCTTCGTATTCAATTTCCAAATTTAGTTCATCTCTATTTAAGTCTTTACCGTCTAAAGGAATAGTCAGCCTTGTTCTTTCATTTATATAATTTGTTTCTGCATTATCCACAAGAAGCTTAGAGATTTTCATATTATCATAGAAATTCAGATCAATGGATTTTAAATCTCTGCTCAACAGTTTTATTTTTAAATCGGCTTTGCCTTTTATTGATTTTTGAGAAGGATAAAGATCAATATTCAGATTATAGTGAAGCACATCAATCATCTTCTGGTTTTCAGAAATATATCCGGGAGGCATCTTCATTGAAGCACCGTGAAGCTCCTGGATACTTTGCAGAGCCAGCAGCTTCCCCGCTTCATTAATCTTCCGGAAAGTACTGTAAAGAGGATCAAAGGCATATTTCCAGCCGATAAATATTAAAAATAATAATATAGCTAGTCCGGCGCCTAAACGAAGCCGCTTTTTAGTCATATTAAACTGCTCCAGTATATAAAATTTTATTTTACCGGGAAACCTTACGTTAAGTTGCTCTATTTTATACAATTTTTTCCAAAAACTTTTTTAATTATGTAAATGAAAGATAAATAATTTAATAATCTCTTAAATTGTCAATCAAATCATATTTCAATATATTTATTTAAGTGCTTAAGAGATTCTATTTCAGTCATCCCATCATCTAAATATTTTTTTATGATCGGTTTTTCATGAAATTAGCCTTTAGGAGTTATAAATGACATACCCAGGTTCTTCAATTTTAAGAGATACAATTACAATGCTGCTTGCGGGCGGACAAGGAGATAGACTTCAGCCGTTAACGCTGCCGCGAAGCAAACCTTCAGTTCCCTTCGGAGGTAAATACAGAATTATTGACTTTACCCTTTCAAACTGCCTGAACTCCGGGCTTCGCCGGATATATGTCCTGGTCCAGTATAAATCCGATTCACTTAACCAGCATATATTTGAGGCATGGAGCATATTTAACCCGGAATTAGGTGAGTTCATCTATTCGGTTCCGCCGCAGCGCAAAATGAATCACGACTGGTACATGGGAACGGCAAACGCTATCTACCAGAACATGAATCTCTTCTCAAGCGATAAAAAAGCCAAGCGTGTTTTGATCCTCAGCGGCGATCATATCTATAAAATGGATTACTTGAAGATGCTTGCATATCACCAGGATATTAATGCCGAGCTTACAATGGCCTGCATTGATGTACCTAAAGAGGAAGCAAGCAGGTTCGGCATCGTCGGGGTCGATGAACATGATAAGGTGCAGTCTTTTATCGAAAAACCTGACAACCCGCCGGAAATACCCGATGAACCGGGAAGATGTTTTATTAATATGGGAGTTTATGTTTTTAATGCCGATCCTTTAAGAAATATTATGATGGAGATGCAGTCTAAGAACATTAAAAGCCATGATTTCGGGAAAGATATAATTCCGTACATGCTTAAATCCGGCCTGCACATTCAGGCTTACAGGTTTGAAGATGAGAATAAAAAAGTTAAGCCTTATTGGAAAGATATAGGAACAATCGACAGCTATTACGAAGCAAGCATGGATCTGATCTCAATAACACCTGAATTTAATTTTTATGATTTCAGCTGGCCAATGAGGACCTATCAATACCAGTATCCTCCGGCTAAAACGGTTACTCACGGAGGCGAGCGGGTGGGCCGGACTCTTAACTCTTTGATATGCGACGGATGTATTGTCTCGGGAGGTTTGGTGGAAAGAACAATTTTAGGCCCCGGGGTTAAAGTGAACAGCTTCAGTTATGTCTCCGATTCAATAATAATGAATAACTGCAATATCGGCAGACATGCAAGAATCAGAAGGACAATAATCGATAAAAATGTAAATATTCCTGAAGGATATGAAATCGGTTTTAATCTTGAAAATGACAGGAAGAAATTCACTGTAAGCGAGGGCGGAATTGTTGTAATTGCAAAAAATTCGGTATTGCCTGTCTAAATTGGAGAGAAATTAATTAAACCGCTCTTGGGCCGACTTTTTATGTTTCAATTTATCTAAATTTTTTCCACCATTCGGGGAACAAATAGAGATACTTTTACCTAAATGAACGAAAGCTTGGAATCAAAATTAAAGAATCTGCCTTCCAATCCTGGTGTATACCAATTCAAGAATGAAAAAGGAAAGGTAATATACGTCGGGAAGGCTAAAAATCTTAAGAATAGGATTAGAAACTATTTTCATAATGATTATACAGATGCGAAAACGGCTGCATTGGTTAGCAAAATATTTGATTTTGAGCTGATTGCAACCGACAATGAGATTGAAGCACTGGTTCTTGAGAATAATCTTATAAAAGAATTAAAGCCTAGATATAATGTTAACCTGAAGGATGATAAATCCTATCCTTTTATAAAAATAACCAATGAATTGTTTCCCAGGATTTATCCGACAAGAAGGCTGATTAAGGATGGATCAAAATATTTCGGCCCTTATACCGATGTAAAGAATATGAAATCATCCCTCAGGATGATTAACCAGATATTTAAAATCCGCAGCTGCAGACTTGATATAACCCAAGAATCTATTGAGAAAAAGAAATTCAGGGTATGTCTCGATTACCATATTAAAAAATGCGACGGACCGTGTGAAGGATTCGTCAGCCGGGAATCCTATAATGAAATGGTAAATGAAGTTGCAAAAGTATTAAAAGGAAAAACCGACGACCTGATAAAAGATTTAACTGTTAAAATGAATAACCAGGTTGAAAATCTTGAATTCGAAAAAGCTGCGGAAATAAGAGACAGGATTGAACAGCTTATAACCATTTCGGAAAAACAAAAGGTTGTCAGCGACGATTTTATTGACAGGGATATCTTGGCAATCGCATATGAAGGAAAAGATGCCGCATGTTCGGTATTCAACATAAGAAACGGGAAACTCGTAGGGAAAAAACAAATCAGGTTATCAATCAATGAAGGGGATGATCTTCCGGGGATTTATTCGGCCGCAATTAAGTTTTATTATGTTGATTTTGTTGAAGTGCCGAGAGAAATAGTAATAGAAGCTGAACCGCCCGATTCCGAAACTCTTTGCGAATGGCTTAATCTTAAATTTGTAAGCACTTCAGGGAAGGGAGGAAAAACTAAATTTGTGCTGCCCCAGAGAGGAGGGTTGAAATCTCTTCTCAAAATGTGCAAAGAGAATGCTCTGCTCCAATTAAAGGATATTCAGCTCCAGAAGATGAAGAATGAAGGTCAAACTCCCTATTCTGTCGCAGCGCTTCAGCGTGATCTAAGACTGAATGTTTTACCTAGAAAAATTGAATGTTTCGATATATCAAATATCCAGGGATCGGATACTGTTGCAAGCATGGTGGTTTTTGAGGACGGGAAACCGAAAAAAAGTCTTTATAGGAAATTTATTATAAATGATGTCAGCGGGCCGGATGACTTCTCCAGTATGCGCGAAGTGATTAGAAGAAGATACACAAGGGTTATTGATGAAGGTATTCCGCTTCCCGATTTAATAATGGTTGACGGCGGGAAAGGCCAGCTTTCCAGTGCTGTTGAAATCTTGGACGAATTGAATATAAAAAATTATAATATAATTGGTTTGGCAAAAAGATTGGAGGAGGTTTTCTTCCCTGATCATCCCGAACCGGAGAGTATTTCAAAAACTTCATCGGGATTAAAGCTTCTTCAGCAGGTTAGGGATGAAGCTCATAGGTTCGCAATTACTTTTCATAGAAACAGAAGAACAAAAAGAACAATTAAAACAGAGCTTACAGAAATTAAAGGAATCGGAGAGAGTACGGCATATAAATTGTTATTGAACATGGGTAGCGTATCGGCTGTAAGAAATAGCACTTATGAAGATCTTCTAAAGCTGGTGGGCAAACAGAAAGCGGAAATTCTAATAAAACATTTCTCGAATAATAAATAAATGCTGAAATATTCCATAATTTCGTTCATTTTGGCGGTGGTTTATTTAAACCTCAATTATCCAAAACAAAATGATTATTTAGGTGGAAATTGGGCAAATGCTGATCAGCAGCTCAATTTTCTTATAAATGATTTTTCGTCTCTTCGTGATACTTTGTACACTTTTGATTCAACTTTTATTGAAGTAAATCTTGCTCTGCAGAAAGCATTCCTTCATAAAAGATCCGGGGAAGTTAAAGAATTCCCCGTTTCGAGCGGAACTGCACGCCTGAAAGACGGAATAGACACCCAGGAAGGATTATTTGTTATTAAGGCAAAGCTGAAAGAATGGCATTCACGCCAGTTCGACAGCACTCTTTTAATTAATTGGATGGGCTTCAACAATGGGATCGGTTTCCATGCTCTTCAGGGAAATAGTTATTACAGGTACCTTGGAAAAAGAAGAAGCTCGCACGGATGCATTAGAATTTCAAGAGAGATGTCTAAAGAAATTTATAGTTTGGTCAGCTCTGGAACTCCGGTGCTGATACACAGCGGGAATAATGCTGTGTCGATCGGATTTGCAAATAAATCAGAGAATTATCTTTATCCGAATTATGATGAATTGACTTCATCCCTGCCTCAAAGATACCAGGAAATTTACAGCGGCCGGTACTTCATTTCCCCACAGCCTAAAATAATTATTGATTATAAAAATGTTTATCATTCGGGGCTGCCTATAGGAAATTCAAAAAAAATTCCGAAGCATCAAAGAATTATCCCGGTTATAAAAGTCCATACGGTTCAACCGGATAATTTGTATTCCGGGTTAAAAAACGATGCATTGGAGCAGTCTCCGAAGAAAATTTCTGCATCCCTTAAATACAATTTTCTTAACTAAACAAGAAAATAAAATAATGCTTATCTTAGGTCCATAATATTTTTCAATATGGGCTTATTAAAGCTAAAAGTTTTATAATGAAGACTCTGCCTCTTTTTTTTGCAGCAGTAATTTTAATTTATTCCGGGTGCAAATCCCCCGAGCAAAAGATCAGCAAACCTGAAGTAGATGCCTCAGGACTGAGACAGCTTATAGTGCTGGCCACAAACGGAAGTAAAATTGCAAACGACTCGCTGGCGGGTTTAGTCGATCAAAGCACTTCGGTACAGGCTTTTAATGAATTGAAGGTTGAAAGCATTCAAGCGACTCCGGCCAAAAAATTATTTACAGTTTTAATTGAATACCCGAATCCTCTTTATAACAGGTTTGCCGTGTATGATCAATCGATGAATCCTCTTTTAATAGACAAATCGCTCAACGGGTGGCTCTCCATGGAACCGCTTACCGTCGACAGCGTTCGCTTTGTTAAAGTAATGGAATCATTCAATTCAAAAGATATACTCGAGTTTGAAAGACTTTCCTTATACAAAATCGAAAATGATTCCGTTTATCTTGCATTAAGAATATTTACAAAATTTAAAGAACCTACAAGCATTAATACTCAAAAAATTCAGAAGTTTAACAGGGATACAATTCTTACTCAGATTAATACTCCGGCATTCAGGAGAAATATTTCGGATGCTTTTTATTTTAATAATGAAACCAAAAGCTACCGGAGCCAAAACGATTTATTCAAGCAGTTTATTTTAAACCAGATTAAAAATATCACTCAGCCGGTTCAAAGTCCGCAAATAGAATAATTATTTATTTATTGCCTCCCGAAGGCCTTCATTCCAAGCCAATTATTTTAAATAGAGGATAGAGGTTTTTAATGAATATCTATTTAATACGCCATTCAGATGCCGAAAAGTCATCGGAAAATATAAAAGACAATGACAGGAAATTAACGCCGGAAGGGGAACAGAAAGCAAAAATCTGCGCGCTGGGCTGGAAAAATATAATTAAAGGATTTGATTTTATCGTTTCATCACCGCTTGCGAGGGCCATTCAAACGGCAAAGATAATCTCCGAGGTTTTTGAACATAAAAAAGATATAGTTATAGATAAAAGAATAACCTGCGGAACAAAAACCGAAGATCTGATTGAGCTGGCAAATTCTCTCGGAGGAGAAGAGATGGCATTCGTGGGGCATGAACCTGATTTCTCGGAGCATGTGTCGAGGCTGGTTTCAATTTCCGGCGCCTTTGTTGAATTTAAGAAATGTGCTATCGCAAAAATTTCTTTTCAAAATAAGGCAAGAATCGGTAAAGGTATACTCGAATTTTTGATCCCTCCTAAGGCGTACAAATAAGAGTAAGAGAAAGAGTAAGAGAGAACCCTTAATCGCGGGCAGGGGCAAGGAGGCGAAATGCCAAGTGGGAAAGGGGAAATGGAAAAAGATCTTCGCTCCGCAGTCTTCAGCATTTGAACAACAA
>DATKLQ010000556.1:0-3817 GCA_035542335.1 Ignavibacteriaceae bacterium
CTTTCAAGGTAGAACAGAATGGGAAAGAAGTTGTTTATATGACTGATAACGAACTAAACTTTGAGATTAACGGAGATAAAAACAAGTTCGATGAGCTGAGAAGTAAATTTAAAGATTTAATTAAATTCTGCAGCGGAGCCCACTATTTAATCCATGATGCAATGTATGATCAGAAACTGCTTGAAAAGAAAAAAGGCTGGGGGCATTCAAGCAACATTTCGGTTGCATATTTTGCAATGATGGCCGAGGTAAAAAATTTGATTCTTTTTCATTATAATCCTGACTACTCGGATACAAAAATAGACGGGATGGTCAGCGAGACAATTACTCTTTTAAAAACGCAAAAGTCGAATATTAAATGTATTGCTGCAAGAGAAGGATTGACTCTGAAACTATAAAATAGTATCCTTCTGTTAACAATATAGATCGGCTTGTGGTTAAAAATCTTCAGATTTACTCAAAAAATAAATCGATTAATAAAGCAAACCTTCATAAACTCATTTCCTTTCTTATAAATAACTTAGATTTCAAAATCGATTCACTTTATATCAACTTTATTTCCGGTAATAGTATATTGGAGGTAAACAGGGAATTTCTTCATCATGATTATTCTACTGATGTATTGACTTTTAATTATTCACGCCCGTCTCGCCTTCGTCTCGCCGAGGCGGGCAGCACTAAATCTCTTGATGCTGAGATTTTGATCTCTATTGAGGATGCTGAAACTAATTCCGCGAAGTATGGTGTAAGTTTCAATGAGGAAATTTTAAGACTTGTAATTCATGGGATTCTTCATTTATTAGGGTATAATGACATTAATTCGGAAGAAAAATTGGAAATGAAGCGTATAGAGGATAAATTGTTCATTCAGTATAAAAATTTTTTATTAAAAAACCGGTGAAAAATGACTGCAAATATAATTGAAGTCCTTGCAAAATTAGCCGAAGGAATGAATAAAAAGGTTTCACCGGAAGATCTCGCTGAAGATTTCAGTAGGGAAAATAAATACAAAATAAATCTTATTGCTGCTGCCTACAGTTGGATTTATGAGAAAATAGCACGAGATATGATTGAAAATAAATTGCATAAGCGGACCCCCAGCATGGGACTGAGAATTCTTTCGGAAAAAGAGATTATGATCCTGGGGAAGGAGAATTATAATTATCTGCTTTATTTTTATAATAAGGGCCTGCTGAACAATAATGATATCGATATTATAGTTGAAGAAGCCGGATATTTTGAAGGAAATATATCAAGAGAAGAATTAAATGTGCTCATTCTTTCTTTATTTCTTAATCTTGATCATTTTATTCTCCCGGGCAGCAGGCTAATGTTACATTCGTCGGATACAATTAATTAAGGGACTATGAGCAGGAATTTAGTACTGGTTGAATCGCCGGCAAAAGCTAAAACAATAAATAAATATCTCGGTAAAAATTTTATAGTCGAAGCTACCATAGGGCACGTGAAGAACCTGCCGAAAAGCAAGCTCGGCGTGGATATTGAAAAAAATTATCAGCCTCAGTTTGTTACTATCCGCGGGAAGGGTGAAATTATAAAAAAGATTAAATCGCTTGCCGGAAAAAGCAAAAATATTTATATAGCAACCGACCCTGACCGCGAAGGCGAAGCAATTGCACAGGATATTGCCGAGATAATAAGCAGCAACGGCAGCAGCAAAAACGGAGCTAATATTCACAGGGTTCTGTTCAATGAAATAACCAGGAGCGGCGTCGAGAAAGCTATGAGGCACCCCAGGAGCATAGATGACAGCCTGGTTACTTCCCAGCGCGCCCGCAGAGTAATGGACAGGATAATCGGCTACAAGATGAGCCCTTTTTTATGGAAAGCAGTAATCGATTCGGCCGGAGATTCTCTCTCTGCCGGAAGAGTTCAATCCGTTGCTTTGAAAATTATATGCGATAGGGAAGACCAGATTCAAAAATTTATCCCTACGGAATACTGGTCCATACAAGCTTTATTTCAAACCGAGAAGAAGGAAAAATTTAAAGCAAAGCTTTTCAGCGTCGACGGGAAAGATATAAAGATACCGCCAAAGCCCGGAATGGCTGAATCCGAATGGAAAGATTTTCTTGAAATATATTCAGTCATCGGGAATGAAGCTTCCGCTGCGGAAATATTCGACAGGATTAAAGCAAAAAAGAATTTTGAAATTTCCGGCATCATTAAAAGACATACTAGGCGGAATGCCCCGGCTCCGTTTATAACAAGCACGCTGCAGGCAGAAGCATCAAAGAATCTTAAGATGAGGCCAAAGCAGACAATGATGCTTGCCCAGAAACTTTATGAGGGAATTGAATTGGGGAAAGAAGGATCGGCGGGATTGATTACTTACATGAGAACCGATTCAACCCGGATAAGCGAAGAAATGATTTCCGATGCGAGGAATTTTATAAAAGCAAATTATGGGGATAAATATCTTCCGGAAACTCCGAATATTTATGAAAAGAAGGGGAGCAATATCCAGGATGCACATGAGGCTATAAGACCTACTTCGCTTCAATATGCACCGGATTTTATAAAGCAGTTTGTAGATCCTAAAACATTTAAATTATATGAGCTTATTTGGAATAGGTTTATAGCTTCTCAAATGAATCCGGCTCTCCTGGAAACTACGATTATCGAGGTTAAAGCGGATGAATTTTTATTTAAAGCATTCGGGACTGCCGTCCAGTTCAACGGGTTTATGCAGGTATATGATGAGCTCGCCGACCAGGTTAAAAATGCCGAAGATAAGGATGAATACCGCAACGAGATTATCCCGCTTGGACTTGAAAAAGGAAATAAGCTGCACCTGGATAAGCTTCACAAGGCTCAGCATTTTACTAAGCCCCCGGCAAGGTTTACGGAAAGTACTCTCATAAAGGAGCTTGAAAGCAAAGGTATCGGAAGGCCTAGTACTTATTCGCTTATTGTAAGCACAATACAGGATAGAAAATATGTAAATTTTGAAGATAGAAGATTGATGCCTACTCAGAGAGGTAAGGATGTAAATAAAATTTTAGTTGAAAACTTTCCCGATATAATCAATGAAGGATTTACTGCCGAAATGGAGGGAGAGCTGGATCAGATTGCCCAGGGAGAAAATAATTATGTAAAAGTGCTGAATGATTTTTATCTTCCCTTTTCCAAATCTCTTAAGCAGGTTGAGAATAAAATTGAAAAAATATATTGCGATGTATGCGGCAGCGAAATGGTAATTAAATTCGGCAGGTATGGAAAGTTTCTTGCATGCAGCAACTATCCCAAATGTAAAAATATTAAATCATTAAAGGAATTATCTCAGCAATCTCAGGAACCGGAATATACCGGAGAAATATGCGAGAAATGCGGAGCCAGAACAGTATACCGCAAAGGTAAGTTCGGAAGATTTATTGGATGTGAAAGATATCCCGACTGTGACTTTGTCAAAAATATTACATTGGGCGTTCAATGCCCCAAATGTCATGAAGGCGAAATTGTTGAAAGAAAATCGAGAAGGAATAGGACATTTTACGGATGTTCAAGATACCCTGGCTGCGATTTCGTAAGCTGGTATAAACCTGTTCCGCAGGAATGCCCCAATAAAGATTCTGCATATATGGAACAGAGATATTCGGCAAAGAAAGGGGAATATTTAAGATGCCCGAAATGCGGGGAGGAATTGATCCTGGAGGAAAATAAAGAAGTTGAATGATGAAAATTTCTTTGGTAGTAGATAAATATCTCGAAGATCTTGCTGCTATTAAAAGATATTCATACAATACAATAAAATCCTACAAGGCGGATCTGCGGCAATTTAACGAGTACTGCGAAA
>DATKLQ010000557.1:0-7567 GCA_035542335.1 Ignavibacteriaceae bacterium
ATCTCTTTGAATAGTAACTATTTTTTGCCCGGCATTTACAAAGATCATATCAAGAGAAATATCTGTATTTCTCATCCAAAAAGACTGCATTTCTTCAGCGGGAAAAATGAAAAGCATTCCCTGGTTTTCTTCCATATGTTTCCGGAACATTAATCCGAGCTGCCTGTCATAATCGTTATCGGCAATTTCTATATCAATTTTTATCTTTTTATTATTCAAAGAGTCGAGAAATAAAAGCTCTCCTTCTTTTTTAAACATGTATTCTTCTTCGGGAGTTTCTTTTTTTAAAAAATTATTTACCACAAAAAATACGGCCGATGCTATAACTAAACCTGCTCCTATTACTTTATAAGCAAAAGGAAACGGCTTTTTCCCGGATGGCGGAACAGCTTCTTTCTTTTTGGTCTCTTTTCTTTTCATAATTTTTTATTAATATTAAACTAAGTTAAGAAAATATTTCCTTTTTTATTTTCATAAAACTCCATAAACCATTAACTCTAATTCTCCCCGATATCAACAATTATTATCCCTTTCTATATTAAATTCGTTTATCACTTAATTAAATATTTTGATGATTTTAGATCGGAAAAAAATCGAGCTGAATTCCACTCAAACCAAATTAATCATCAGCGGGTGGGGCGATGAAGTCTATGAAAATTCAATTGTCGAGAAAATATCTTACTTATCGGATAATTTAAAAGTAAAAGGATATCTGGCTTATCCTAATGATTTAAGCAGAAAATATCCATGCATTATTTGGAACCGGGGCGGATACGGGGATAAAGGAGCAATCGACCGTTTTAATGCAAGAGGGATTTTCGGCCAGATGGCAAGCTGGGGTTATGTAGTATTTACCTCGCAGTACCGCGGCAATGACGGGGGTGAAGGAAAGGATGAAATCGGAGGCGAGGATGTTAATGATATTTTAAATTTAATGCCTCTGGCGGATGAACTTAATTTTGCCGACAGCTCAAATTGGGGAATTGAAGGATGGAGCCGCGGCGGAATGATGAGCTATCTTACATTAATTAAAAATGCAAATTTCAGGTGCGCTGTTATGGTAGGGGCTATTTCAAACTTAAAAGAATATGTTCTATCAAGCGATAATAGAAATTTAATCTACAGAACAATGATCGGAGAAGAAGAATTTAAGAAAAAACTTGAAGAGAGGACCGTTATTAATTTTATAGATAAGCTTCCGATAATCCCATATCTCTTAATTCATGGCGGGAATGATGAAACCATTCCTGTTTCACAGACTATTGAGATTGCAAAAAAATTTGATGAATCAGGAATTGAACATCGGCTGGTTATCTTGGAAAAGGGTGATCATTATTTGAAGAAGTACCGAAAAGAAGTCGATCGACTTAAAAAAGAATGGTACTCCAAGTATTTAAAGTGATCCGGACGAACAAGAAATCCCTTTTTCTTGTATTTTTTTATCAAAACCGGTACATTTGGTTTTGATCCTGACGGCTTGCAGGATCATAATTCAAGACGGTTAAGACCTTTCAAAATTAAAACTTACCAGACTTTTAATCGGAAACTTGAATTATCGATTTTTAAGATCTTTTTGAGATTAACTTTTTGACAGAAATTAAGGAATTATATGAAAAACGAGAATCACCTTGCAGAAATCCAGGAAATTGAAACTAAAGAATGGCTTTATTCATTAGATTATGTGCTCGAGCATGGAGGCCCCGAGCGAGTTCGGGAGCTTATCCAACAGCTTCAAATCAGGGCACATAAAGCTGGCATTAGTATCCCATTCACCGCCAATACACCTTATATAAATACTATTCCTCGTGAAAAGCAGCCTCCGTTCCCCGGCGACAGGGAAATTGAAAGAAGAATTAAAAGCTTGATCCGCTGGAATGCAATGGCAATGGTCGTCCGTGCAAATAAATTGGAAAGCGGTATCGGCGGACATATTTCCACATACGCTTCCGCTGCAACTTTACTTGAGATTGGATTTAATCATTTCTTTAAAGGAAGAGGAGAAAACGGTTATGACGGCGACCAGATTTTCTTCCAGGGTCACGGTTCTCCCGGAATTTATGCCCGTGCTTTTCTAGAGGGAAGATTAAAAATTGAACAGCTCGAAAACTTCAGGCGCGAATTGAAGCCGGGGGGAGGATTGTCTTCTTATCCGCATCCTTGGCTTATGCCGGATTTTTGGGAGTTTCCAACCGTTTCAATGGGCCTTGCTCCGATTATGGCAATTTACCAGGCCAGGTTTAAAAAATATTTAGACGACAGAGATCTGAAAAAAAATAACGGGACTCATGTATGGGCATTCCTGGGCGATGGTGAAACAGATGAACCGGAAACCTTGGGCGCTATTACTCTTGCAGCCAGGGAAAAACTGGACAACCTTATATTTGTAATCAACTGCAACCTGCAGAGGCTCGATGGACCGGTTAGAGGAAACAGCAAGATAATCCAGGAGCTTGAGGCAATTTTCAGAGGTACGGGCTGGAATGTCATTAAAGTTATTTGGGGAAGCGATTGGGATCCTCTGCTGGATAAAGATAAGGAAGGAAAGCTCGTAAAAAGAATGAGCGAGGTTGTAGACGGGCAGTATCAGAAATATTCAGTGGAAAGCGGACAATATTTCAGGGAACACTTCTTCGGGGTCGATGAAGACCTTCTGAAAATTGCCGAAAGCTTAAACGACGAGCAGCTGAGAAGAATGAAGCGCGGCGGCCATGATCCTGAAAAAGTTTTTGCAGCATACAAAGCTGCGGTCGAACATAAAGGTTCCCCCACTGTAATCCTTGCAAAAACCATAAAAGGATACGGACTAGGCGAAACCGGGGAAGGAAAAAATATTACTCACCAGCAGAAAAAATTAAATGAAGATGAATTAAAGGAATTCCGCACGAGGTTCGGTATCCCCATTTCCGATGAGGATGTTGCGAAAGCTCCTTTCTACCGGCCTGATGAAGATACTCATGAAATGAAATATCTTCTTGAAAAAAGAGAAAACTTAGGCGGATTTGTACCTTCCAGGAAAACCGATATAAGACCTATTAAAACACCGCCTGAAGAAATATTTGAAGAATTCTATAAGGGAACCGAAGGACGGGAAGTCTCTACTACAATGGTTTTTGTAAGAATTCTAGCCAAGCTTTTAAAAGATAAAGAACTCGGAAAATTTATTGTGCCTATAGTTCCGGACGAAGCGAGAACATTCGGGATGGAATCTCTCTTTAGACAGGTCGGAATTTACTCGCACATCGGTCAGCTTTATGAGCCGGTGGATAAAGAAAGCCTGCTTTATTATAAGGAAGCAAGGAACGGGCAAATACTTGAAGAAGGAATTACCGAAGCAGGCGCAATGAGCTCTTTCATTGCTGCAGGAACAGCTTATGCTACTCATGGATTAAATATGATTCCATTTTATATTTATTATTCTATGTTCGGATTCCAGCGAATCGGCGATTTGATGTGGGCTGCCGGCGACAGCCGGTGTAAAGGATTCCTCCTCGGCGGTACTTCCGGACGGACTACTCTGGCCGGTGAAGGCCTGCAGCACCAGGACGGGCACAGTCATCTCCTGGCCTACCCAATCCCCGATCTTGTTACTTATGATCCGGCTTATGCATATGAGCTCGCTGTTATTATAAGAGACGGCATTAGAAGAATGTATGAAGAGCAGGAAAACATTTTTTATTACCTTACGGTGATGAATGAGAATTATGCAATGCCTCAGATGCCTGACGATGCAAAAGAAGGAATCTTAAAAGGAATTTATAGGCTGAAACCTTCATCCAGGAAGAATACCAAGCTAGGCGTTCAATTATTCGGCAGCGGGGCTATTCTTAATGAAGTTCTCAAAGCCCAGGAAATTCTTGAGCGAGACTACAAGATTGCAGCCACCGTATGGAGCGTTACGAGCTATAAAGAACTCAGGAAAGATGCATTAAGTACAGAAAGATGGAACATTCTGCATCCGTCCGAGCAGCCTCAGATCCCTTTTATTACAAGGGCGCTGCAAAGTGCCCCCGGCGATCATTCAGGCAATCAGGTTTTTGTAGCGGCTTCCGATTATGTTAAAACTCTTCCGGATTCTATTTCGAAATGGATACCTGGCAGATTGATCTCTTTGGGAACCGATGGCTTCGGACGCAGCGAAGGGCGGCAGGATTTGCGGGACTTCTTTGAAGTAGATGCCAAGCATATTGTGCTGGCTGCCCTTTACGGACTTTTAAAAGAAAATCAAATTAAACTGGTAAATGTTGAAAAAGCTATTAAGGATTTGGAAATTAATCCTTCTAAAGTAAACCCAATGATTTCTTAAACTGAAAAAAACCTCAGGTATATAATGTCGAAAGAAATTAAGCTCCCGGAACTGGGAGAAAATATTGAAACTGCAGATGTTGTCTCCATTCTTGTAAAACCGGGAGACACTATCGAAAAAGAACAAGGGCTTATTGAAATTGAAACAGACAAAGCCACAATAGAGGTTCCCTCCACTTCATCCGGTAAAGTCAAAGAAGTTCTTGTTAAGCAGGGAGAGAAGGTCAAAACAGGACAAACGATCATTTATCTGGAGGACGGGGAAGAGACTAAAGCTTCACCTTCTAAAGAGGAGAAATCGAAAAAAGAACCGGCAAGGGAAAAGAAAGAGGTTAAGGCTAAGGCGGATGTAAAACCGGAGGTTGAAAAGAAGGCTGAGGCAAAGAAAAGTGAACCTGTACAAACCGCGGCAAAAACAGAAATAAGCGAATTAAAGCTTCCCGAGCTCGGGGAAAATATAACTTCGGCAGATATAGTAAATGTCCTGGTTAAAAATGGTGATTTTATTGAAAAAGATCAGGCGATACTGGAAATTGAAACGGATAAAGCAACAATTGAAGTCCCTTCGACTTTAACAGGAAAAATAACGCAGGTTTTAGTAAAAGCCGGGGATAAAGCTACAGTCGGCCAGGTTTTATTGAAGATCTCTGCTGAAACAAAACCGGAAGAGAAACCGGCAGAAAAAGAAAAACCTGAGGCAAAAGAAGCGACCGGAAAAGCTCTCCGTAAAGCTGAAGAAGAGAAAGAAGAAGGGAAAAAAGAAGAAATACCGGCCGGCGAAACAGTTGCATCCATAATAGAACATCAGCCGCCGATTTTAAAAGGGGCAGCGCCTGCTGCTCCTTCAGTAAGAAGAATCGCAAGAGAGCTTGGAGTAGACATCAATAAAGTCCCGGGAAGCGGTCCTTCCGGCAGAATTTCAATGGACGACGTAAAATCATTCGTTAAAAAGATAAATGAAGAACGGGACGGTAAAACGGGCATAGGAGTAAAGCAGGAAGCACTTCCGGATTTTTCAAAATTCGGCGAAGTCGAGCGGAAAGCAATGAGCAATATCCGCAGCAAAACTGCAGATCATATGAGCTATGCATGGATTTCTATACCTCATGTAACACAGCATGATAAAGCAGATATAACCGAGCTTGAGAAGATTAGGAAAGAATTCAATCCCAGGGTGGAGAAGGCAGGAGGAAAACTTACAGTGACGGCCATCCTTATAAAAGTAATAACGGGAGCATTGAAAGTATTTCCGCAGTTCAACAGCAGCATCGACATGGAAAAGAAGGAGATCATTTATAAAAAATATTTTAATATCGGAGTAGCTGTGGATACCGAGCACGGGTTAATTGTCCCGGTAATAAAAGATGCAGACAAGAAGAACCTTATAGAAATATCGGTTGAGCTTGCTGCTTTGGCGGATAAAGCAAGAAACAGGAAAATTTCTCTCGATGAGCTGCAGGGAGGATGCTTTACAATAACTAATTTAGGCGGAATCGGGGGAACATCATTCACGCCGATTGTAAATGTGCCCGAAGTATCAATACTCGGGGTTTCGCGTGGGAGCTATGAACCTGTTTTTGCCCCGGATGGAGAAGGCGGAAACGGAAGGCTCGAGCCCCGGCTTATGCTTCCTCTTTCACTTTCTTATGATCATAGGATTATAGATGGTGCTAATGCTGCAAGATTCCTCAGATGGGTATGTGAAACGCTCGAGCAGCCGATGAAGCTGCTGGTAGAGGGATGATAGTAAGATTAAGAGAAAGAGAAGGAGAAAGAGAAAGAAAGAACTACAAATAGAGGGGACATATGATTTATTTTGATTCATGAAAAATTAAAGGTTTATCAGTTAGCATTAGATTTTGAAGAATGGACAATACCTATAAGATCTAGAATCCATTATTACATGGATATCAAAGGTCAATTAGAAAGGGCATCCAATTCAATTGTCTTAAATTTAGCAGAAGGAAACGGAAAATTTTCTACTAAGGATAGATGCAGATACTTTGACATTTCATTAGGTTCCGCATTTGAATGTGCCGGCTGTCTGGATATTTTATTCAGAGAAAGAAAGATAAATGCAGAGGAATTAGAAAAAGGTAAAATACAATTAAAAGATATTGTTTCGATGATCGTGGGATTAATTAAAAGCAATTCAGACAGAGTTTATGAAGAAAATCAAAACTATTAATATTTATCCTATTCCTTGGTTCTATCTTTCTCCTTCTCTTTCTCTTACTCTTACTCTTTATTCACTAACCTGGAGCCAACTTGAGCACTAACCTAACCGTAATCGGCGGCGGGCCCGGCGGATATGCAGCGGCATTTCTTGCTGCGGATTTGGGAATGTCCGAAGGATCCTTCGAAGAAGTTACATTGATCGACAGGGAAAAAAACCCGGGCGGCGTATGCCTCTACCGCGGCTGCATCCCCTCAAAAGCGCTGCTTCATATTGCAAAACTTATAACCGAATCAAAAGATGCTGCCGAATGGGGAGTGGACTTTGCCTCTCCAAAAATCAACCTTGATAAACTAAGAGAATGGAAGAATAAAGTAGTCGATAAGCAGGTAAGCGGATTAGGGCAATTGGCTAAGGCAAGAAAAGTAAATTATATCCAGGGAAATGCCTCTTTTATCGATTCGTCAACTTTAAAAATTGAGTCCGACGGGAATCAAAGGGAACATAAATTTGAAAAAGCAATTATTGCAACAGGTTCAATTATAGCATCGATTCCTTCTCTTAATCTTAACAGCAAAAGAGTTCTTAATTCAACCACCGCGCTCGATCTTCCTGCTATCCCAAAATCCCTGCTCGTAATCGGCGGCGGGTATATCGGGCTGGAGCTCGGTTCGGTTTATAATGCTTTGGGTACTAAAGTATCTGTTGTCGAAATGATGCCGGGGCTTCTTCCCGGAGCCGACAGAGACCTGGTAAATTATCTTGCAAAACGACTAGAAAAAAATTTTGAACGGATAATGCTCGAAACTAAAGTTGTAGAAATGAAGGAGTTAAAAGAAGGGATTAAGGTTAAGATTCAGGATAAAGAAGGAAAAACCGAAGAACAGGAATATGATTATGTTTTAATGTCTGTAGGCCGGAAACCGGATACCGCCGGACTTGGCTTAGAAAATACAAAGGTAAAGACAAATGCAAGAGGCTGGATTGAAGTAAATGAACAAATGCGTACAGCCGATGCGAATATTTATGCGATTGGCGATATAGTCGGTGAACCGATGCTTGCACATAAGGCTTCACATGAGGGAAGAA
>DATKLQ010000558.1:0-13179 GCA_035542335.1 Ignavibacteriaceae bacterium
TGGGAAATGTAAATTCATTTGGAATAAGTATAATGTTCTGAGAAAAAGAATAATATGGAAATAGTTACTCATCTTACTCAAAGGTCATTATTGAATTGCCCCGACATTTATGTCGGGGGGAATATTTTTAAAGATTATAAAAACTAAAACATGTTTTATAAAATAATTTACTTTTCAAAAATTATAATTTCATTATTTCTTATTCCCTTTCTTTTTGAAATTAATCTCCTTGCACAGAATAATTCAGATAATGATTCGAAAATTATATTAGCTAAAGTTGCCGATAAGGAGATTACCCTTGAAGATTTTTACGGCAGAGCAGAATACACGATTAGACCATCCTATTGTAAAGGCAATAATAATATTGATAAAAATATCATTTTAAATTCATTAATAGCTGAAAAAATACTTGCCGCCCAATCCGGGCTCCGGTTTGATCTTATGAATGATGAAAGAATCTCCAATATGATTACCGGTTTAAGAGAACAGAAAATGAGAGCATTGCTCTCCTATTTCGAAGGGGACAGCAAAGTAAAGCTTGATACAAGCGAATTGAAAAAAATATATTCTGTTGCCGGCAGAACTTATAGAGTTGAATATTTTAATATCCCGGATTCAAAGCTGGCAAAGACACTTTATAAAAAATTTGCAGGAAGCGATTCATCCTTTTATATGATTTTTAAAGCCGGGGCTGTTGCTGATTCAATTGGCAATAAAGAAATAAGCTGGTCTGCTCCTGAAGTCAGCGAAATTCATATAGCTCTTTTTTCCGAAAAATTGAAAAAGAATCAATTGGTTGGACCAATAAATATAAACGATTCAACTCATTTATTTATTAATATTAAAGGATGGGATAATAGAGTTCTTATAACCAGCAAGGAAATAACTGAGCGGTGGATGGATGTTGCAGAAAGAACTGCAAGAGAAAAGGCAGATAGTATTTATGATAAATTCGTTTTGGGAATAATGGGTAATAAAACTTTAACTTTTAATCCGGATGTCTTTGCAAAGGTTGCAATGCTGCTCGCTCCCTTTTATTTGAACCGGGAAAAAAAGACTGAGGATGAATTCCTTAATCTTGAACTAAATAAAAATATAGAAAACACAGAACTTATAAAAACAGGAGAAAATTATAATGAAATAAAAAATCTAACTTTCTTTACGATTGACGGAATAAACTGGAGTGTCGCTGATTTCAAAAAAGAATTTGATAAGCATCCGCTGGTATTTAGAAAAGAAGATAGTAAAAAGGATTTTAATCATGGTTTTAAAAATTCTATAGTTGATTTAGTCAGAGATAAATATTTAAACGATATTGCTTACCGGCGCGGTTATGATAAGAATGAAATAGTTGAGCATTATGAACAATCCTGGCTGGATGCAAGCAAAGCACTTTTTGAACGCGATGAATACCTGAAAAAATTTGATGTTCGCGGGAAAAAGGAAATTGAGGTCATTGAAAAATATTTGAATTCTTATGTTGAAAAGCTTTTGAAGGACTTTAGTTCGCAGATTGAAATAAACGTGGAAGAATTTGATAAAATTATTCTAACCCGGATAGATATGGTTGCTGTTCAGAACCAGCTCCCGTACCCTGTTTATGTCCCTGCATTTCCTCTGTTAACTACATATAACAGATTGGATTATGGTAAAAAAATGATTGCAGGGAATTCCCATTAAAATTTTTACCGGGAATATTTAAATGCATAATAATAATCACATAATTCTTACCATTATATGTGTTTTCTTTTTTGTATCCCGAAATTACGGACAAAGTGAGATTTTAGAATCTTCAAATTTACCTTTGATTGTAATAGATACCCATGGTAAAAGCATTAGGAATAATGTAAAAATAGATGCCCGGATAAAAATAATATACAACGACCCGCCTGAGCAAAACTATGTATCCGATCCTGGAAATATTTATGATGGAAATGCCGGGATCGAAATAAGAGGTACATATTCTGCCACTCTTCCGCAAAAACCATACGCATTCGAAACGAGGGACAGCCTTGGGAATAATCTTAATGTCCCCATTTTAAATTTAAAAGCAGAAAATGATTGGATTTTATTAGCAAATTATAACGATAAGACCTTTATAAGAAATATACTTGCATTTGATCTTTTTGCAAAAATGGGGCATTATCAACCATCTACCCGGATTTGTGAAGTAGTGGTAAACAATGTATACCAGGGAATTTATATTTTAACCGAAAAGATCAAACGAGACAAGAATCGAGTTAATATCTGTAAACTAACCACGGCAGATACATCCGGCGATGATGTTACAGGCGGATATATTATTAAAATTGATTATGATGACGGTACCGGAAATGACGGCTGGCAGGGTTCTTATCCGGCAATAGATCGGACAAGCTCTCGCCCTTATTATATTTACACTGATCCCAAGCCGGTCGAAATACTGGATAAGCAAAAATTTTATATCCAAAGTTTCATTAAAGAAATTGATAGTGTTTTAAGGAGCTCCGGATGGAAAGATCCTATTAATGGATATAGAAAATATTTAAATGTGCCTGCATTCATAGATTATTTTATCCTTGGCGAGGTTTCCCGTAATGTTGATGCTTATAAAAAAAGTGCTTACTTCTATAAAGACCGGGATGATAAGGATGGGCGGCTGCAGCCGGGTCCGGTCTGGGATTTTGATTGGGCCTGGAAGAATATTAATGAGTGCTTGGTGGACGCAATAGACGGCTCAGGATGGACTTATCTTATCAGCAGCGTTTGCCGTTCCTCGCCTGTTCCCCCGGGCTGGGTAGTAAAATTATTGGACGATCCCTCATTTACAAATGAGCTTTATACGCGATATAATCAGCTTCGCAAGACAATTTTAAGCGACGGATATTTTAATCATTATATTGATTCCGTAAGTGCTTTAGTGAGCGAAGCTCAGGTCAGGCATTATCAAAAATGGCCTATACTGGGTATAAACGTCGGAACTCCTGAAGTGGATGAGCAGCCTCAAACATATGAAGGTGAAATCCAAAAATTTAAAAACTGGATTTCAACCCGTATTCATTGGCTCGATTCAAATATGCCCGGCACGAATCCCCTGGAAGTAAATACACAAAATATGAACCCACTCCCGTATAATTCTATTTTATATCAAAATTACCCGAATCCCTTTAATCCGAAGACAAAATTGTCATTTGTCATTAGTCATTCATCATTTGTAACTCTAAAAGTCTATGATGTTCTTGGAAACGAAGTGGCATCATTAGTTAATGAGAAAAAGCCTGCCGGTGAATATGAAATTGATTTTGATGCTTCTGATTTGACAAGCGGAATTTATTTATACAAACTCCAGACTGAAAATTATGTTGAAACAAAAAAAATGATTTTAATAAAGTAGATCCGGATTTCAACATCGTATTGACAACCTGTCTCGCCCTTGGCTTGACTCGGCTTGACCGAGCCAATACGGCGAGATAAGCCGGATTAGTCTCTCTTTTGGGAGAGGGATTAGAGAGAGGGCAGGATATTTGAGTGTTAACAAAAATTAATATTTGTTCATTAAGAATTTCTTTTTAGACAGCTACGATTAAGGTTAGGGCAAACAATGATTGAGATATTATATAAAAATCCTTCACCCTCGGAGGTTGGTCAAAAAGTAAGAATTGATAAATATTCATTTAATAAAAAACAAAGACATTTAATAAGGAACAAAGACCTCATCTATAATCCTTCTCCTGGCAGGAGAAGGATATGTTGTCATTAACACTTTTTATTTGTCTTCTTGTTTGTTTATAAAATTAATTTTTCATGCAAATAAAACGTCAAGAAGAATTATTTTAAGTTATTACCTCCAATAAGCCTTTCTCCTACTAGGAGAAAGGCTGGATTAGGTTTTTCCGCTATGCGAACGGTTCAATAACAATTATTTAAGCTGCTTTAAAGGAAAAAAACCATGATAAAATTGATTAGAAAAAGAATGAAAATGATACTTTTAATCCCAACATTAACTTTATTATATCCCTTTCTAAGTTTAGCTCACCCTGATAATGAATGGAATAATAAACCCGCAATTTTTCAGGTGAACCGTTTGCCTGCTCATGCAACGCTAATGCCCTACTCAAATGTTTCGGAAGCATTAACCGGAAACAGAACATCATCTCCTTTTTATTTTTCCCTTAGCGGTCAATGGAAATTTAAATTAGCAAATAATCCTGCAGGAAGGGATACGGAATTTTTTAAAGACGATGCCGATGTAAGCGGCTGGGCAAATATAGAAGTACCCGGAAACTGGCAGCTTCAGGGTTATGATTACCCGATTTATACGAATATAACTTATCCTTGGACAGGCAGAGAAAATCCTGCGCCCCCTAACGCACCAACTGTTTACAACCCGGTGGGTTCTTACAGGAGAGAATTTACTTTACCCGTAGAATGGAATGGAAGAAAAATTTTTCTTTCCCTCGAGGGAGTTTCATCCGCTTTCTATGTTTGGGTTAATGGAAACTATATAGGTTATAGTGAAGACTCTTTTACTCAAAAAGATTTTAATCTCACAGAATATCTGAAACCCGGTAACAATAATATTTCAATCGAAGTTTACCGCTGGTCTGACGGAAGCTGGCTTGAAGATCAGGATATGATTAGGTTAAGCGGAATCTTCCGGGATGTGTATCTGTTCTCTACACCTTCTGTTCACATATATGACTTTCATTATACAACCGATCTTGATGGCAGCTATACAAATGCAGATTTGAAGGTGAATGCCGGATTTAAAAGTTACTCCGGGACTGCTCCTTCGGGTTACTCATCTGAAGCGTTATTATTTGATTCATTCGGCGCTCAGGCTACATCCATTCAGCTCGGAAATATCTACTTTGGAGCCGGAAATGATGCTGAACTGTCAAAAACTGTTTCCATTCAAAATCCTCAAAAATGGTCTGCAGAGTTTCCGAATCTTTATACTCTTGTGATTGTTCTGAAAGATGGTAGCGGTAATATAATTGAAACTGAAAGCTGTAAGTTAGGTTTTCGGGAGTTTGAATTAACCGGCGGGCAAATGAAAATTAATGGAATGCCAATTTTATTTAAGGGGGTTAACCGTCATGAAATTGATCCCGATAAAGGCAAGGTGATAAGCTATGAGAGGATGGTACAGGATATTACTATAATGAAACAGTTTAACATCAATGCGGTAAGAACCAGTCATTATCCTAATAATCCTTTGTGGTACGAATTGTGCGATCAATATGGTATATATGTAATAGATGAAACCAACCTGGAGAGTCATGGGGTGAGGGATCAACTGCCTGCAAGCAGATCTGAATGGAAAGATAATTGCCTGGACCGGATTAAAAGCATGGTGGAAAGAGACAAAAACCATCCTTGCATACTAATCTGGTCTTTGGGAAACGAAGCGGGTTCGGGAACCAACTTCCGTGCTATGTCAGACTGGGTGCATCAGAACGAACCGACCCGCCTGGTTCACTACGAAGGATATAATGATGTTGCCGATATAACTAGCTGGATGTATGCCCGTGTTGAGAGTATAGAGCAATACGGTGCCTCAGGTAATTCCAAGCCCTTCATACTTTGCGAATATCAGCATGCAATGGGAAACAGTGAAGGCGATCTGTTTCAATACTGGGACGTGATCGAAAAATATCCTAATCTTCAAGGAGCTTTTATTTGGGATTTTGTCGACCAGGGCTTGAGAAGTTCATCTGGAGGATTTTCTTATGGAGGAGACTGGGGCGACAATCCCAATGATGCTGATTTCTGCGCTAACGGACTTGTAAGTGCCGACAGAGAAATTCAGCCTGAGCTCTATGAAGTAAAAAATGTATACCAAAACATTAAAGCCAAAGGAGTGGATCTTTTAAAAGGGAAAATCGAAATAAAAAATTTTTATTTGTTTACCAATGTAAATTCATTTGAAGGCACATGGCAATTCCTGAGAGACGATGAAATCCTGAAAAGCGGTACATTCACTGATGCAGATCTTGACATTCCGCCTCTTACTGATAAGGAGCTATCCCTTGATATCGGTTCACCTGGTTTACTGCCTGGAGCAGAGTACTGGTTAAATCTCAGCTTTAAATTAAAACAGAATGAGATATGGGCCGGTGCTGGTCACGAGGTAGCTTGGGAACAATTTCAAATTCCATATGAAGTACCCCAGCCTCAGGTAATTGATTCTGCAAAGATTCCTGAAGTTGAAGTTATTGAAACTCCCGATAGTGCAATTATAAGAAATGAGAACCTGGAGATTGTCTTTGGTAAAACAAATGGTACAATACTTTCATACGCTTTTAATGGTGTTAAGCTGCTTGATGCCGGACCTGTTCCAAACTTCTGGAGAGCTCCGAACAGCAACGATAAAGGAAACGGGATGCACAACCGCTGTGCAACCTGGAGAAATGCAGGTAAGAACAGAACTCTTATTGATTTTACTATAAAACAAATTGCAGCCGGCCGGGTTGAAGCAAGTGCAAATTTCAGTTATCCTACATCCGTAAAATCATTTGGAAATATTATATATGATATTTACGGTGATGGAAACATAGTTGTCACTTCTACACTTGTACCCGGCAGTCCGCAGCTTCCTGAAATACCTGAAGTTGGAATGATTTGTATGGCTCCTGAGGGATTTAATAATGTCACTTGGTATGGACGCGGGCCTTTCGAAAACTACTGGGACAGAAAAACTGGGGCTAATGTCGGTGTTTATAAAACTGTCGTCGACAGTATGTTTGTCTCTTATATTAGACCTCAGGAAACAGGTAACCGGACCGATGTAAGATGGCTTACCTTAACCAATAGTTCCGGCAATGGTCTGATGGTTGTTGCCATTCCTGAAATGGAAGCTAATATACTGCAATATACCCCGTGGGAGCTTGAGGCAAAGACTCACCCTTACCAGCTTACTAAAAATAGTTCAACGGTGTTAAGATTAAACTACCACCAGATGGGTCTTGGGGGCGATGACAGCTGGGGTGCACGGCCTCACCCGGAATTCACGCTTTATTCTGACAAAGTTTATTCATATAGCTTCCGGCTTATGCCTATTGCCGTCTCGCAGGATCCAATGGAGCTTAAGAATATTAAGTTTCCCGAAAGATTGCTTATTGCAGTTCCTGATCTCACCGGTATTCTCAAGTCATCAGCAGATTCAATTGTTAGTAACAGCGGGCTGATCATTGGAAATGTAAGCTCAGTTCTAAGCACAACGGTGCAGGCAGGTCATATAATAAGTCAAATGCCCCCGGCAGGCTCAAAGGTTCCATCAGGGACTGCAATTAATCTTGTAGTGTCTTCCGGTATGGTTGTTAATATTGCAAAGAATAAATCAGCAAGTACTGATAGCGAAGAAAGTTCTAAAGGAAATACAGCGGATAAAGGGAATGATGGCATCAATTCCACCCGGTGGTGCGCCAATAACGGCAATAATAACCATTGGTGGAAGGTTGATCTCGGCGCCTTATATGATATTGTAGGTACCGAGGTTATGTGGGAATTTGATGGACAAAGATATGGCTATATAATTTCAATTTCGTCCGATAATCTTTCCTGGAAAACAGTAGTGAATAAATCAAACAATAGTAATTTTAATCAGGTTCAGCAGGATCTTTTTACGGAGGGTTCGGTCAGGTATGTCCGAATAACTATTACACAGCTTTCATCGGGTAACTGGGCAAGCTTCTGGGAATTCAGAGTATTTGTATTATCTGCTACGGATGTTAATCAGATTGATGAGCTTCCCCGCGAGTATAAGTCTTTTCAGAATTATCCAAATCCTTTCAATTTTTCAACTGTTATCAGGTATCAACTGCCGGAGAACAATCACGTAGCTTTGAAAGTATTTGATATACTTGGAAGAGAAGTCAAAACGTTGGTAAACCAAAACCAGAATGCAGGTTATTATTCTGTTGTTTTAAATGCCGATGATTTGGCAAGCGGTGTCTATCTATACAAATTTCAAACTGATACTTTTTCAGAAATAAAAAAGATGCTGCTTTTAAAATAGTACTCGCTCCACTGATAATGAAAGCACTTTGCTAACTATATCACAAAATAGCAAAGCCGGAACTGAAATGAAAATAATAAAATTCAAGTACCAAAAAACAAATAAATAGCAAGCAGCAAATTTCAAATTCAAAACCTGTGTTAGTTAGTTTTTTCGAATTTGAATTTTGTAAGTTGAAATTTATTTGGAATTTGTCCGTCAAAGACGAGATCACGGCGAAGGCGATGTTTTGTTATTTGGGATTTCAAAATTCTTATCCATTTTATGCAAAAGTTTATTTCAGAGAGACTATAAGAGAAAGAAATGAAGAGTGCATCTGCAGCAATCTTAATTCTAATCATATTTTTAATTGATACTGCCAAGGTTTTCCCGCAGAGTTTCGATGATCTGGCATTAACGCCGCCAATGGGCTGGAATAGCTGGAATTATTTCGGCTGCAACGTAAACGAATCCATGATCCGGGCGCAGGCCGATGCTATGGTAACCAGCGGAATGAGAGATGCAGGCTATCAGTACATAGTGATTGATGATTGCTGGCAGACGAGCCGGGATTCCAACGGATATATTATTGCTGATCCGGCGCGCTTTCCCTCGGGCATGAAAGCACTGGCTGATTATGTGCATAGCAAAGGATTAAAATTTGGTCTCTATTCCTGTGCCGGAACTTTGACCTGTGCAGGCCGGCCCGGAAGCAAAGGCTATGAATACAAAGATGCCGAAAAGTACGCTGAATGGGGCGTGGATTATTTGAAGTACGATTGGTGTAATACGGATGGGCAGAATTCCACACAATCATATCAATTAATGCGGGATGCTCTGGAAGCTGCCGGACGCCCGATTTTATTTAGTATTTGCGAATGGGGTTCCACTCAGCCGTGGTTGTGGGCAAAGGGCATTGGAAATCTATGGCGGACAACCGGGGATATTCAGTCAAATTGGTCGAGCATTACCGGCATATTGGACCAGCAGGTTGGTCTGGAAAAATACGCCGGCCCCGGCGGCTGGAACGATCCGGACATGCTTGAAGTGGGCAATGGTGCAATGACAAAAGGCGAGTACCGTGCCCATTTTAGTCTATGGTGCTTGCTGGCAGCGCCCCTTATGGCGGGAAATGATCTGCGCTCAATGAACACCGATATAATCCAGATTTTAACTAATAAAGAGGTAATCGCTGTTAATCAGGATTCGCTTGGTATTCAGGGTCATAAAGTTCGCGATGATGGTAATTTTGAAGTATGGACTAAGCTGCTGAAAGACAGCAGCAGAGCTGTAATCCTTTTTAATCGCAGTTCATCTGAAAAACGGATGTCTGTTGCATGGCAGGAAGTTGGATTTGAAAAAGGTACGCTCCTGCTTATTCGTGATTTGTGGCAGCAGAAGGATGTCGGTTATTTCAAGGATTACTATTCAGCCGCTGTGCCTCCTCACGATGTTCTTATGCTTCGTTTACGGAAATCGGAAGCACCAAGCGCTGTTCCAAGCATATCGATGACCAATCCTGTTGACAGCTCGACCTTTACTGCGCAAACAACGATAACGTTATCTGCGACAGCTGCTGATAGTGACGGCAGCATAACACAAGTCGATTTTTATACTAATGGTGAATATATCGGCACAGATAAAACGGCAGATGACGGTTGGAATTTCTTATGGAATAATAATGTCCCGGGAGTGTATGAATTAACAGCGCGCGCTCTTGATAACAGCGGGATATCAGTCGTTTCCGAGCCGTATTATATTTACATAGCTCCGGCAGCCGGACCATTTTACGGCACGCCGGTTACTATTCCGGCAATTATTCAGGCAGAGAATTATAATGGCGGCGGTGAAAACATTGGTTTCCACGATACGGATGAAAGAAATGAATTTGGTTTCTATCGCTGGGATGCGGTGGATATTGATAAAATAGCGGGTACTACTAGTGATTTTTGTATCTCATCTATTGCGGACGGAGAATGGCTGAATTATGCAATGACAATTCCATCATCCGACCTTTATGATATTTCGATTCGTTTATCGTCATTGGTAAGAACTGCAAAGTTTCATCTCGAACTAGATGGCGTTGATCTTACCGGAACAATTTTGGTTCCATATACAGGGTCGGGTTGGCGAATAGTCAATGCCGAAAAAATTCCTTTAAATGCCGGAACAGGTAATCTTAGGTTTCATGTCGATTCAGGTGGATGTAAGATTGATTATATAAACATTGACTATGCACTAAAAACAATCCCTCTTCCATGGCAGCATAAGGATATCGGCGCGACTGCTGCAGCCGGTAATGCCGGAGTTCGCGGAGAGACTTTTATTGTCACCGGTTCCGGCAGCGATGTGTGGGATACTGCGGATGAATTTCATTTTGTCTATCAAAAAATAAGCGGCAATTTGGAAATTTATGCCAGGGTAGCATCGATTACGGTAACCGATGCCTGGGCAAAAGCCGGTGTGATGATTCGGAACACTTTAAATGCCAATTCCATTCATGCTATGATGGTGATGTCGGCCGCAAATGGCCTTGCATTTCAAAGGCGCACCAGCACCGGCGGCAGTTCATCTCATACGGCCGGCACGAATACCACCGCTCCATATTGGGTAAAGTTAATGCGGTCCGGTAACCGAATTACAGCATACGAATCAGAAACCGGAATGAACTGGGCTCAAGTCGGTGTAGTCACGCTCTCCATGCCTGATACTATTTACGTCGGCTTGATGGTAACCGCCCATAATGACGGGGCATTGTGTGAAGCACGTTTCGAGAACGTTGAGCTTTTAAATGCTGGCACCGGCGTAATTGAAAGCGAAACTTCATTTCCATCATCGCTGACACTGTATTCGGCGTACCCCAATCCATTTAATCCAAGTACCACTATATCATTTAGTCTCCCATCAAAATCATACGTATTGCTAAAAGTATTTGATATGATCGGTCAAGAAGTAGCAACGCTCGTTAATGAAGAGTTACCTGCAGGGAATTATCGCCGGCAATGGAATGCATCGAATTTATCCAGCGGAGTTTATTTTTACCGGTTGCAATCAGGTTCATTTATGGAGACAAAGAAACTTATTCTATTACGGTAAGAGACGAGTTGAATAGCTTTTTGGGACAAGATATGAAAAATATAGCAAGAATTATTCTATTTTTTTTGACGCTTGTTATCCAACCATTCAATACTGAATATATTCAAGCTCAAGATGAAACTCCATCAACATTGAATTTTGAGCCGCCACATGGATTCTATGATCATGAAATTCAGGTATCGATTACTGCGGATATCCTATACTCTGCTATTTATTACACCCTTGATGGAAGCGTGCCTGCAACTACTATCGGTCAATCCACGTTGCTTTACCGGAATCCAATTACCATCAACAAAACCAGCGTAATACGGGCAATAGCCGTTTTTCCAGATAAATCGACAAGCGAAGTTCTAACCCAAACTTACCTCTTTATAGATGATGTCATTAAACAGGATTATCAGGCTACACTTAATTCAGGCTTTCCAAGCAGCTGGGGGACATTAACGCCGGATTACGGTATGGATCCCGATATCGTAAACGATTCCAAATATGGATCTCACCTCAAAGAGGCATTGTTGTCGATACCAACTATCTCGATTGTTATGAATATAAATGATTTATTTGGATCAAACGGTATATATACTAATTCCGAAAATACCGGCCAGGATTGGGAGCGTCCCGGATCTGCCGAGTTGATTTTCCCAGATGCAAGAGAAGGATTTCAGATTAATTGCGGCCTCCGGATTCAAGGAGGATATTTTCGTCAGGATTCCGGTACGAAAAAACATTCCTTCCGCCTACTGTTTAAAGCGGAATACGGTCCAACAAAATTGCGCTACCCGCTTTTTGGAGATGATGCCTCAGATCGTTTCGATGCAATTGTCCTAAGAGCAGGTGCGAATGATGGATACTCATGGAATGATGCTCGATATACAGAGCAATACACTCGGGATGAGTTCGGACGGCAATTACATGCTTTAACAGGGAACTTATCTCCGCACGGAATGTTTGTCCATCTTTATATTAACGGAATTTATTGGGGCCTTTATAATCCTGTTGAGTATCCGGATAATTCTTTTTCTGCCATATATCATGGAGGCGATAAAAGCGACTGGGATGCAATCAACAGCGGTGAGCTTGATGAAGGAAGTATGAATGCCTGGAATCAGCTGCTTTTAAAATGCCAAAGCGGAATCTCCTCCCTAAAGAATTATATGGACATTCAGGGTAAAAATCCTGATGGAACCCGAAACCCTGATATCCCGGTTCTGCTCGACGTTCAGAATTATATCGACTATATGATCGTCAATATGTGGGGAGGCAACTGGGACTGGCCATGGAAAAATTATCGCATCGCCCGTGATCGTACCGAAGCTAGTAAAGGATTTCAATTCTACATCTGGGATTATGAGAACACCCTAGGTAATAACCTCGAACGTTCACCACTCGACATGGATAGAGTGGCCGGTCTAACTTCTATGGGTGCCGGGGTGGGAGATCTTCACGTCAAGTTGGTACAAAATGAGAATTATAGATTACTTTTTGCAGATCGCATTCAAAAGCTCTTTTTTAACGGCGGACCTTTTTCACCGGATACATTGATCGAACATTATAAGAAGCTCGCTTCTGAGGTCGAACTTTCCATTATTCCTGAATCGGCCCGGTGGGGGGATCAGCATTTTGCAACGCCTCTCACTCAGGATGATTGGTATGCTGAGCGAGATTGGATCTTAAACACTTACCTTCCGCAACGAACTGATATTGTACTGAATCAGTTCAGGAAAGCAAATCTTTATCCGCAAATTTATGCACCAGCATTTCAGGTGAATGGTGTGCCTAAGCAGGGTGGTGAGTTATCCGCAGCAGATCAAATATCTATAACCGCTCCCGAAGGTAGAATCTATTGTACATTGGATGGTTCAGATCCTAGATTATTATCAAATTCGACCGCCGATAATTTAATTATTGTGCCGGAAGATGTGCAAAAATATGTACTGATCCCGCAGGCTTCTGTCAGCCAGACCTGGAGAAATACCATTGCTTTTGATGTTACTGATTGGCTCCTCTGTCAGGGGAAACCCGGCGGGGTGGGTTATGAAAGAGATGCAGGTTATAACGATTATATAAGCCTTAATGTTGAAGATGAAATGTATTCAAAAAACGCA
>DATKLQ010000559.1:0-2118 GCA_035542335.1 Ignavibacteriaceae bacterium
GAATAGCTGAAATTGAATGTGGTTCTAGACGGGAAATCAACCGTGTTTACTTTAATCAATCCGCCGGCAAATTCCCCCGGATTATCTGGAGTAAAAGATTTTATTATAATTGAATTGTCGATAAGATTGGAGGGGATAAGATCAAATGCAAAAGTTTTTTTATCGGGTTCGGTGCTTGATAAGGGAAGGTTATTTAAAAGTGCTGCACTATATCTTTCACTTGTGCCTCTTACTAAAATATATTTCCCCTCCGACAAAGTAACTCCCGAGACTCTTTTTAATGCTTCAGCAGTAGTAGCGTCTGTAGATCTCTTTATCTGTTCAAGGCTTACTCCATCGCTTATTGTTATCGATTTTCGCTGCTGGTTTAACAGCGCCGCTTCATAACTGTTGTCTGCCGCTGAAGTCACTACTACTTCATCTATCGATATAGCCGATGGAACAAGAGAAAGATTTACCTCTGATGTCTTTCCTTCCTCAACGTTAATATCCTTTACTATTGTAGCTGCATAAGAAACAAAAGATACTTTTAGATTATAATTTCCTGCAGGGACATTCTTTATTATATATCTTCCGTCTATATCGGATGCTGCTCCGTAATCGGTTCCTTCAATCAGTACATTGGCACCGATTATATTCTCCCCGGTTTCGCTATCAACGATTTTCCCGGTAATATTTCCCGATTGTGCGAGGACGCTGATATTTATTAGTAAATGCAGAAAGATGAGACGGATCCCGGATGGTAACATTATTGCATAGCCCTCGCTTATTTTTTCTGAGGGCAAACTTATAGAGGAGATATTAAGGAAGTGTTAAAGTGAAATGAAAGTTTTTTAATTTAAATGTATCCCCTGCCTTAACTGTTTATTACAGCTGTGTTAAATTATTGTTAACTCTGTGTTAAGCAGATCCGAAAAAATGCCCTAATTCCATATTTAGATAAAAACTATTACTGACCGGAATTAAATTTTTGTTAGCTCTCAATAACATATTTATTTTTCAATATTTATGTAATAAACTGTTGTAGTTAATTTTTTTCCTTTTCGATTTCTGCCTTTGTAAAACCGTTATAAGATAAGATATATTTTATGCAGTTAAAAATTTTAATTGTGGATCATGAGCCTGATATACTCGAATTTTTAGATTCTAGTCTAACCAGGGAAGGTTTTAAAGTACTTAGAGCTTCCACCAGTGAAGAGGCACTTAAAAAAATATTTGAAAACCCTGACTTGATAGTACTCGAGCTTCAGCTTCCAAAAATGGACGGCTTTGAAGTATCCAAAAAAATTAGATCAACATCAGGTTTTGAAAGAATTCCCATTGTGCTGCTGACCGCAAAGTCGGATGAATCGGTCGAAATATTAGGGCTTGAAAC
The DNA here is from genome assembly GCA_035542335.1 of Ignavibacteriaceae bacterium. Classification (GTDB taxonomy): domain Bacteria; phylum Bacteroidota; class Ignavibacteria; order Ignavibacteriales; family Ignavibacteriaceae; genus DATKLQ01. Next base: position 1,376 of record DATKLQ010000559.1, read on the forward strand.
AGGGGCAAGTGATTTTATAAAGAAACCGGTATCAGCAAAAAAATTTGTGGCTAGAATTAAATCAAATCTTAGAAATGTTACCAATAAATACCCGGAGGAAATCTTACCAGCAAAGATTTTCGCCGGTCCGCTTGAAATAGATCGCGACAAATATCGCGTTTTAATTGATGGGAAGGAAAAGGTATTTCCTAAAAAAGAATTTGAGATTCTATTTCATCTTGCCAGCAATCCTAGTTATGTATTTAATAGGGAAAGCCTCTTAAGAACTATTTGGGGAAACGACGTATATGTAGTTGAACGGACTATAGATGTTCATATCCGGAAAATACGGCAGAAACTCGGGAAACATTCTGGACTTATTGAAACATTAAAAGGAGTTGGATATAGATTCAAAAAAATTAAATAATCATTATACTACCCAGTTCTTAAACCCACCGCTGCCTTTTGAAATTTACTTTATTTATTGTTTCAATTTTATATTAACCTCTTCTTAAGCATTTTTGCAATTCTTTTAAAACTGATGACTCGGAATTTCCACGGTGAATTTATTATAGCTGCCGGGTTAAATAGGTTGGGATGCACCGCGGTTAAACCCCTCACTACTTTGTAGAGCAGTGTGCGTAAAAATTTCATATCGAAAAAGTCTACCCTTGCTAATGCAAAAAATGAACTCACCTTATTGATTAGGTATAGTTTTTGTGAACAATTTAGATATGAAAGCTTATGTAAAAAAAGCAGCAGTT
>DATKLQ010000560.1:0-8572 GCA_035542335.1 Ignavibacteriaceae bacterium
TCATAATTCTTTAAACCATTTTAATTCTTTAAAACAAAAAAGCGCTCACGAAGAGCGCTTTGAAATACTGCAAGTCAGCCAGACATCAACCTTTAGGCTTTGCTTCACTTACAATAATGTTTCTGCCATGGAGCGTGGAACCATTTAATGCTTGAATGGCGTTACTTGCATCGGATTCGCTCGACATCTCAACGAAACCGAAACCTCGCGACCTGCCGGTCTGGCGATCCGTTATGACTTTTGCAGAAACAACTTTACCGTGTGCTTCAAAAGCAGATTTCAAAGCATCGTCGTTTACTGCCCATGGGAGACTTCCCACAAAAATTTTAGTACCCACTAAAGTTACCTCTAAAAAAAATATTGAAAAATAACCACCTGCCTGCACGAGGAAGGTACGGTTTTTACCGCAATAGAAAAATAGTACTAATGGCGAAAAAAACAAAATCCATGTGAATCATTAGATTCCGTTGTGATTTATCGCAGGTTTTTACCTTTTAATTCTGGAATATTATATGCAGTGTATCGGCTAGTGTTTCTGCTGAAATTATCTCAATTGATGAGTTTTTTTTGAGCTCTTTAAAGTTATTTTTGGGAATAATTATTCTTCTGAAGCAGAGCTTTTCAGCCTCCTGGATTCTTTTCTCTATAAAGCTTACGCTCCTTACTTCTCCCCCTAAACCAATTTCCCCGATGAGCACGGTGGAAGTATCAATAGCTTGGTCCTGCAGACTTGAAGCGATGCTGCAGCATACTGCCAAATCGATAGCGGGCTCAAATATTCTTACACCGCCTGCCATGTTAAGAAATACATTACTGGCAGAGAGTCTTAGCTTTGCTCTTTTTTCCAGAACGGCAAGAAGAATCGACAATCGTCTGTAATCGAAACCTGTTGCTACACGCTGCGGATTACCGAAATGAGAAGGTGTGACCAATGCCTGCACCTCCAGCAGAATCGGTCTTGTACCCTCCACCGTAGAAGTAATGGCCGAGCCGGAGATTGGAGAGCCGTGGCTGCTTAAAAATACTTCACTCGGATTCTTTACTTCGCTTAAGCCGTCCTCATGCATTTCGAAAATACCGATCTCATTTGTGCTGCCGAACCTGTTTTTCTGTGCACGGAGAATTCTGTATGAATGATTTGTCTCTCCCTCGAACTGGATCACGGTATCAACCATATGCTCCAGAACCTTGGGTCCGGCAATGATACCCTCTTTAGTAACATGGCCGATGACCATTACGCTGAACTGCTGCTTTTTTGCTTCTTCCATCAATAATGATGTGCATTCCCTAATCTGTGTAATTGTTCCCGGAGAGTTATCGAGATCGTTTCTTTCCATAGTCTGAATCGAATCGATTATTACTAAAGAGGGGTGGATCTCATTGATCACGGGGAGGACGGATTCAATATTAGTTTCTGCAAGAACATAAAAATTTGCCGAATTAATCTTAAGCCTGGCTGCACGTATCTTTACCTGCTTTGCGGATTCTTCACCGGTTACATAAAGAACTTTTGCATTAATTTTAGACGCCGCCTGCATTGCCAGCGTCGATTTACCAATGCCCGGATCGCCGCCCAGCAGTATAACCGATCCGGGTATAATTCCTCCGCCCAGAACTCTGTCGAATTCGTTTATATTGGTCTTTATTCTTTCTTCTTCGTCTACCGGAATTTCATTTATAGTAAATGCAGAAATACTGCGGTTAATTTTTGCGGCTGATCTTTCCTTTTTAACCTCAACTAGCTCCTCCGTAAAAGTGTTCCAGCTGTCGCATTCAGGGCATTTCCCCAGCCAGCGGAGCGATTCGTAGCCGCAGTTTGAACAGATGTATTTTATTCTGGTTTTAGACATGGTTTTTTACCACTAAGACACTAAGAGTACTTAGAACATTAAGAAATTTATTTATCTGGTAATTTGGCAAATTCATCAGTGACCAAAGGAACTAGCTGTTCTGTAATATTTTCACAATGGAAATTAATTAATAATCCTTTGGGCTTGCCGGTAAGCTTTAAATAAGATAATAATTGAGCTTTGTAAACCGGGATCATTACTTCCACAGCTTTTAGTTCAATAATTATTAAATCATTAATTAGCAAATCAAGGACTAGTGTAGTACCTAAATCTTTCCCTTTGTAAATAATTGGAATGGGAACTTGTCTTTTAATATTAAAATTGTTGTCGATTAATTCCTGGACATAACATGTTTCATATACGGACTCCAATAATCCGGGACCAAGTTGTCTATGCGCTTCGATTGCACAGCCGACAACTTTGTACACCATATCATTTAGAATTTTTTTAGATATCATATACTTAGTCCCCTTTTAATTTTATAATCTAAGTGTTCCTTAGTGTTCTTAGTGCCTTAGTGGTAAAATTTTTTGAATTTACAGAAATTTGGCAACTATATTTTCTGTCTTTTGTAATGCATCCGGTATTTTGGAGACATCTTTTCCTCCGGCTGTTGCAAGATGAGCTCTACCGCCGCCGCCGCCCCCGACAATTTTGGCTAGCTCACCCACGATACTCCCAGCGCTGAGGTTTTTCTCCTTAATCAGATCATCAGATACAACACTTACAATGCTTGCCTTATTATCTATCTCGGAAAATAATGCTCCCACACCCGATTTCATTTTATTTCTTAATTCATCGCCGAATGATTTTAACTCATCCATGCTGGAAGCATTTACTATCCCTTTAAAGATCTTTATTCCCTTTATCTCGGAAGGATTCAGAAGAATCTCATCGACCTGACCGACTTTATCCTTAAACTTTAACTCATTGAGCTCCTTCTCCAATTTTCTCTTTGCTTCATTCAGCTCTGCAATTTTTTCTTCAGAAGACTTGAGCTGATCGAGATTGTATTTAATATATTTTTCAATTCCGGCACCTGTCACGGCCTCAATTCTTCTTACCCCGCTGGCGATTGAGGATTCATTTATTATTTTGAATAACCCGATTTCGGAAGAATTCCCGACATGGGTGCCGCCGCAGAATTCCATGCTGAAATCTCCGAACTGAACTACGTTCACCTTTTCCCCGTATTTATCCCCAAAAAACATTAAAGCACCCATCTTTTTAGCTTCATCAAAAGGAATATCTTTATGATGGATAAGCGGGATATTATTCCTAATCTCACCGTTAACCAGAGATTCAATATCCCTTATCTCAGCCTCGCTCAATTTTGAATAATGTGTAAAATCGAACCGCAGCCGGTCCGGGCCGACATAAGAGCCTGCCTGATGGACATGGGTGCCTAAAATGTTCCTTAAGGCAGAATGAAGAAAATGCGTTCCCGTATGATTCCGCATTATGTCCCATCTTCTTTTTTCATCGACCTGCGCAATAACCTCTTCTCCCAGGGAAAAAACGGAATCGGTTTTTGCAACATGTACAATCTTATCATCGATTTTCATTACATCAATTACATCCAGCTGATCTCTATCCGTCAGAATTTTTCCATGATCATCAATCTGGCCTCCTGCCTCTACATAAAAAGGTGTCTTGTCCAAAATTATCAGCTCGTTATCATTTTCTTTTTTATGTCCTATTATCCTAGATTCCGACCGGAGCTCATTGTAGCCGGTAAATTCGGAATTTTCATCCTCGGACAGTTCAAAAGATTTCAAATTGATCCCGCCGATATTAACCGAAGCAAGCTTTTCCCTGGCAGCTTCCCTAGCTTTCTGCTTTTGGGCTTCCATCGATTTATTAAACCCGGCTTCGTCAATAGTAAATCCTTTTTCCTGGGCCATTATATTAGTAAGATCGACCGGGAATCCATAGGTATCGTACAATTTAAAAACTACCACACCCGGAATATTTTTCTTCTTGGAAGATTCCATTTCTTTTATTACCTGATCGAACAATTCAATACCCCTGTCGAGTGTGGCATTAAAGCTTTCCTCCTCGGCTTTTATAATTTTTTTTACATGCTCTTTTTTTGTATCTATTTCCGGGAAGATATCACCCATAGTCGAAACCAGCACGTCAACAAGCTTAAAAAGGAAGGGTTCTTTAAGGTTCAGTTTTCTTCCATAGCGTGCAGCCCTTCTTAAAATTCTCCGCAACACATAACCCCTGCCCTCATTACCCGGCGCGGCTCCATCTGCAATAGCAAATGTTAAAGTCCGTATATGATCTGCAATTACTCTCATCGGGATTTTTTCTTTTTCATCCTGATATTTTTTCCCCGAGATTTCGGATATCTTTTCAATCAGCGGAGTGAATATATCGGTATCATAATTAGAAGATTTATTCTGAAGAACAGCACAAATGCGTTCGAAACCCATCCCGGTATCGACATGCTTCTGCGGGAGATCGGATAAGTTTCCGTCCTCGTCACGGTCGTATTGAATAAAGACAAGATTCCAAATTTCAATACATTCCGGCTTGCCGGCATTTACATAAGAAGGATTATTAAAATTAGGGCCTGTATTGATATGAATTTCGGAGCAAGGACCGCAGGGACCGGTTTCACCCATTTCCCAGAAGTTATCCTTTTCCCCGAATTTTAAAATATGTTCAGGGTTTATATCGGTTTTTGATTTCCAAAGCTCGAATGATTCATTATCGGAATTGTATACCGTAGCCCAAAGTCTTTCTTTGGGAAGTTTCCAGACCTCCGTCAGCAGTTCCCATGCCCATTGAATTGCCTCCGGCTTATAATAATCGCCGAATGACCAATTTCCGAGCATCTCAAAGAATGTATGATGATATGTATCGTGCCCTACCTCTTCAAGATCATTATGCTTACCGCTTACCCGTATAACCTTTTGGGTATTTGCAAAACGTTTATATTCCCTGGTTCCTTTCCCTAAAAAGACATCCTTAAATTGATTCATTCCTGCATTAGTAAAAAGCAGGGTCGGATCATCAAAAGGGATTACAGGAGCACTGGGTATGATTTTATGATTTCTTTTTTCAAAAAAGTCTAAAAACTGGTTTCTTATTTCCCTGGAGGAAAACATCTAAATAATCCGAATTTTATTAAATCAAAATAATAAAAACATCAGACAGCAGAAAATTGTATACTGAATCTCCTTTGAGGAACAGAGTGATTGAGTCTTAATCAATTCATCCAGCCTAAGCCCTGCATAGACGCAAATAAAAAAAATGGAAAATCGGAAAACAAATAACCGTTCATTCATGCGCAGCTCGACGAACTGTAGCGAGCATGCCATCCAGGCCATCATGCATTCATGCCATCAGGCATCCATGTCTGACAAAATTTGATCAATTCGGCAAAATATTCTTGAGAATATTATTCATTCATCTTCGCTGCAATCTTATTGCAATGCGCTATGCGTGTTTTCAGGCTGCTTCATCCCTTTTAATAATTAAGGCAATTCCGATGACTATTAGAACAACAGGCCAGTATCTTACAGCTATATAAAGGATGGAGCTGAAAAAGGAAGAGAAAGTAGGAGAGCCTGTACTTATTATAATCAATAAACCGACTGCTGTAAAGCCCGCAGATAATATTAAGAACAGCTTATTGGAAAAATCATCGATAAATAGAATAAAGAAGCTGATCCCCGGTATTAAAATAATTGAAGTGAGGATCGGGTTTGAAGATCCGGTTAACTGAAAATTATTTATGATGAAGAGAAAAACACCGGCTAGAAAAAGAGAGCTTCCTATAAACAGGAGTAATTTTTTATCCTTCCCCATTGAGGTATAAACGAGCGCAAGCCCATAAATAATAAATATATAGCCGATTATTTCGCCTGCGGAATAATCTATTATACCGAATAGTTTCAAAATAATTGATAATAAAAAGAAAATAAGGATGTAAGTAAATATCGGTTGTCTATTCACATGTATATTTCTTGGTGGAGAATTATTTTATTTAAGAGAAAAACAAATATTTAAGTTCAGCTTCAAGTTCAAGAATATTTAAACTTTGAACTTCAACTTGTACTTAAACTTGCCTGTCCGCCTAATCTTGGTTTTATTCATTGAAGGCGGAAACTTGAAACTTAAACTTGAACTTGAACTATTCACAAGATTCTCTGCCCCATACTGGATGCAATTACATCGGCAGCAAAGAGAGCGCTCCGGTTTTTATCATCCAATATAGGATTTATTTCAGTTACTTCAAGTGAAGACATGCAGCCGCATTCGGCAATCGATTCCATCAGCAGATGCGCTTCTCGATAGCTTAAGCCGCCAGCTACAGGGGTGCCGACTCCCGGCGCCACCGACGGATCAACTGAATCTAAATCGAAACTTATATGAATGTGATCAACTTTTTCCCTGAACTGCTTCAAAACTCTTACGATAATACGGTGAATTCCAAGTTTATCAATGTCTGTCATGGTATAAACCGGAATTTTAAGTTTTTTAATAATGGTTTTTTCCAGGTTATCGATGCTTCTTACCCCTATTAAAGTACAATTTTCAGGTTTTAATTTGGGTGAAAATCCCAGCATATTTATGAGCTTCCCATTTCCAATGCCGAGCGATGCTGCGAGCGGCATTCCGTGAATATTTCCGCTCGGAGTTGTTTCTTCCGTATTCATATCGGCATGTGCATCAATCCAGATTACGCCAAGGGTCAGTTTATTTTTTCTGCAGTGCGATGAAATTCCTGCAATTGTGCCGATTGCCATCGAATGATCTCCTCCAATGCACAAAGGGAATCCCCCTGTATCTAAAACTTTCTCGACTTTCCTAGCCAATATTTTACATGTCTTTAAAATTTCCGGCAAATATTTCAGCTTTGGATTTGAAACCTTCTGCCTTTCCATGATCTGGATATTTATATCACCCGAGTCGAGAATATTATAACCTAAAGCTTCCAGCTTCAGTTTCAGATCTGCGATGCGTAATGCGGACGGACCCATATCGACTCCCCGCCTGTCCGCTCCCAAATCCATCGGAAATCCTATTATTGTCACTGTTTTTGAATTTAAAGACATTCCTGAATTTGCCGATAGATCAATATTAAAATTTTTATTTAAGCTAAAATAAACATTTTTGCTCCTTATAATGAAAATTCGCCATGGAACAATATTATTGTTACTCGATTAAAAAGATTGAACAGGAGTTATTTTTAATGTTTTGCTTTGCGAGATGACACAAACAATAGTTATATTTTAACACTTATTTTCCTTTTGTTGAGAAGTAAAATTCGGTATGACTGAGAATAATAAAGCGGTGAGAGATATTACTTTTAGTAAGGAACCTGAAGTTCACGTCGGTATAACGTCCGAAAGTTCAATTAATTTTGAACTTTACGGCGATTTTAAATGCCAGGGATTTCAGAAAAGTTTTAATGGGCCGTTTGCCGCCGAGCTTCGGGGGAATAACATCCTTTTTAAGAACAGGGATGATGAGTTTCAAGCCGGAGACGAAATTATTTTTGAACCGACAGATCCGGTTTCTGATTCTTTTTTAATCAGGAATATTACTATAGGTATGGATTTTCACTGGGAGAAGAAAGAAAAACAGAGATTCATAGGATCTTTAAAATTAAAAAAAGATAAAGATAAGATTTGGCTAATAAATATTATTCCCGTTGAAAAATATCTTCAAAGCGTCATCTCATCCGAAATAAGCTCGAAATCCTCTCTGCAGCTTTTAAAGGCACATGCAATAATTTCACGCAGCTGGCTGCTTGCACAAATGGAAAAATCAAAAATCTCAAAAAAGGTGAAACCTGTTCAGAGCAGTAAAAGCTCGTTCAGCAGCGAGAAAGAATTTATAAAGTGGTACGGAAGAGACGATCATAATTTGTTTGATATCTGCGCCGATGATCACTGCCAGAGATACCAGGGCATTACAAAAATTTTTACTGAGAATGCCAAACAGGCAGTGCAGCAGACAAAGGGGATAGTACTGTCAAACAGGGGAAAAATCTGCGACACAAGATATTCTAAAGCATGCGGGGGAATTACCGAGTCGTTTGAAAATGTCTGGGAACCTGTTAAATATGAGTATCTTTCTTCGGTTGTAGACTATAAATTTCCGCCCGATAATTTTAGTCTAGATTTTTCAGATGAAAAAAATGCCCAGAAGTGGATAAAAGCTAAACCCGCGGCATATTGTAATACTGCAAATAAAAAAATCTTGTCGCAGGCGCTGCTTGAATATGATCAGAATACTAAAGATTTTTTCCGCTGGAAGGTTGAATATGCGCAGGAAGAAATTTCTGAGATTATTAAAAACAAAACCGGCATCGATTTTGGGAAAATAGTAGATCTCACGCCTGTAGAAAGAGGAGCCTCATCAAGGTTGATAAAGCTCAAAATTACCGGTACCCTTAAATCTTTAATTTTCGGGAAAGAACTGGAAATAAGAAGGATACTTTCGAAGAGCCATCTTTACAGTTCCGCTTTTGTAGTTGAAAAGCAATTGGGGGTGCACGGCTTGCCTGAAAAATTTATTTTATACGGAGCGGGGTGGGGGCATGGCGTGGGGCTTTGTCAAATAGGCGCTGCAGTTATGTCTGCGCTTGGCTTTCAATTCGATGAAATTCTGCTGCATTATTTTAAGGATGCTGAAATGAGAAAATTATATTGAGATTGCAGAGTGTAAAATGATATGAAAGTTCTTTATTCCTGTTTATC
>DATKLQ010000561.1:0-6528 GCA_035542335.1 Ignavibacteriaceae bacterium
ATGATTAGGGGTTTAAAATAAAAATTTTAGACGAAAAATGAATTGCAAAGGTTCCGTGAAGGAATTATTAAAAAGAATTTTTACCGGAAAATTAAACATGAGAGCCTGCTGCAACATTCCTTATCCGTTTAATAATCTTAAATTGTAGAAACAAAAATGTTTGTTTATCTTTCAAAGAAAAACTTTCTGATGATATGAATAAAAAATCTGCCCTGATCCTTATCTTTATTATCTCCTATGTTCAAATTACTTTTGCTCATGCAACGGAATATAAACTTGCTTCAAAAAGCCTCCGGAACGGAGAAATAATCTATCTAACATCCGGATGGAAATATTCACATATTCATAATATTTCCTGGATTTCTCCTGAATTTAATGACAGCAGCTGGACAACAGTAAGCACTTCCCGGAACGACAGCTTTCCATCTCATTGGAATGGGACCGGATATTTCAGATTCCGTTTTACGATAGATTCCTTATTGCTGAACAAATCCTTAATTCTCCGCATTTGGTCTGCGGGAAAACAGGAGGTATATCTTGACGGCAAATATATAACTTCTAAATCGGATTGGAACCATCCTAAAGTTATTACCTTAAATCAAAACCCGGATCATCTTTTAGCGGTAAAATATGTAAACAATGATATTCGATATTTCAAAGATGCCGGATTCAGCGCAGGATTTGCGGTGGGATTTGCAAATATTGAAGAATTGGTGCAGTCGAATCTAAAAAACCTGAGAAGATATTCAAATGAACAGATATTCTTTACGGCAATTACTATTGCATTCGGACTTCTGCACCTGATTTTGTTTTTATTTAACCGCCGCTTTAAGGAAAATCTCGTTTATTCTATTTTCCTTTTTGTATATGCTGCTGCCATCTTTATGGATTATGAAGCAAACCTTGCACTGAATATCGGTGATCAAATAATCTATTTGAGGCTGCACAGAATACTGATGTCCGGAAGCCAGGTCTTAGCCCTCCTTTCATTGTATTCCATTTTTAAGCAGCAGCTTAAAATATTTTTTTGGATCATCCTGGTCTATTACTCCGTTTCGACCATCCTTACCGTAATTAAACCGGTTGATAATTTGTTCTTCAACCAGATTGGAATGGTTTTCCTGTTTTTAGAATGTACTAGGATTATCATTAAAGCTTCAAAAGAAAAAACTGAGGGAGTCTGGATAATTGCTGCCGGTTTCTCGATCCTCTTCCTGTTTTCAATTTATGATTGGCTGCTGGATTTTAATTTAATTAGTAGAATCGGGAATATAGACAACGGTTATCCGTTCGGTACAATAGGATTGTTTGTCTGCATGTCGGTTTTTCTTTCAAAGAGTTTTGCCAAATCCAACCAGACGATAATTCAGCAGGAAAAGGAGAATAAGGAAAGAGAAATTGAGAGAAAATATCTTGAAGCGGAGAATAAAAGGAAATCCCAGGAGCTGGAGGAAGCCCGGAAGCTTCAATTATCCATTTTACCGAAATGTTTCCCTGAAATAAAGCATCTTGAAATCTCCGCCGAAATGAGGACCGCCGCGGAAGTCGGCGGGGATTATTACGATTATCATATTTCTAATGATGGGACAATTACACTTACACTCGGCGATGCAACCGGGCATGGTATCAAAGCAGGCATTCTAGTCACATTAATAAAAAGTTTGTTCGATGCGATGGCGCATACCTTTTTCATTCCTGATTTTTTTAATCATTGCACCAGAACAATCAGAAAGATGAACCTTGGAAATCTTTATATGGGTTTGACTGTACTGAAAATACAGGAATACAAAATCACTGCCTCGGCTGCAGGAATGCCTCCTTTTTTAATTTTCAGGCATGGTCAAAATTCAGTTGAGGAAATAATCCTCAAAGGGATGCCGCTTGGAGCGTATCCTGACTATCCTTACCAGCAGAAAATTTTTAAAGTAAATCCCGGCGACATAATTCTGCTCCTGACTGACGGGTTTGTCGAGCTGTTTAATGCAAAAAGAGAAATGCTGGATTTGGAAATGGCAAAAAATATTTTCTTGCATTCGGCAGGGAATAATTCTTCCAACATTATAAATGATCTTTTATCCGAAGCAGATAAATGGCTGAACGGATTTCAGCAGATGGATGATATAAGCTTCCTGGTAATAAAAGTTAAGTAACAGATACTGCCCCCGCTGCAATTGCGGATTACTTCATATCAAGGTTTACTGCAATGTATTATTTTTTACGCTTAAACCAGAGCCGGATTAAAAGGAAAAAGACAAAAGGAAAAACGCAATAGCTGCTTCTAATTTTAACTTCTAATTGACAAATTCAGATGCATAATCGGCAAGAGCCATAACTGTAAGCTGCGGATTGACACCAAGGCTCGTGGGAAACACGCTTGCATCGCATACATAAAGATTATTAAATCCGAATACTTTGAATTCAGGATTTACCACTCCTTTATCGGGGCTGCTTCCGATAATATTCCCCCCTTGGGGGTGCCCGGTACCTAAAGTTATCTCGCTCGGATCTTTGATATACTCATGCAGCTTTCGGACTTCATCTTTATTCTTGAATTCATAATATTTAAAAGTATTCGGCATTACTGATTCGGCACCTGCTTCTAACATGATTTCACCCGCTAATTCAAGGCCGCTAAGTAATGTTCTGAAATCTTTTTCTGTTGGTGTATATTCAATTTCTCTTCCGGTAAGTCCTGCAATTCTTACTTTGGCATTTGATTCTGAACCTACAAGCAGCCCGACGCATGTAAGCCTGTCATAACGTTTCATATTCCTGTAATGATCTTCAAACCATCCCGGCATTGCGGTGGATTGAAACATTGGAGGATTGAACCATGATTCCATAATAAATCCCGTATCAGGGGTGATCTTCATAAAGTGAGATATTTGAAGTCCGTCGTACGAATCTATTTTGTCGGGGAAGGCAGCAGTAAGCTGCGAACCCATATTAAAGGATAAATTCATCCCGGCCCTTTCTATTCCGAGCTTGGATTTAAGCAAAAGTATGCTGGAGGAAATTGCTCCCGCCGATACAATAAATGTTTTCCCGTAAATTTTAATTTTTCTGCCGTCTCTAAATTCACCTTCAAGATATGAAATGCCGTTTCCGTTTTTATTTAATTTTACCGCTTCGCACCCCGCAATAATTTCAAGGCTTTCTTTGCCGTATATTTTTTGTATCTCGGGCAGAATAGTAGTAAGCATTGAAAGTTTTTTATTATACCGGCATCCGATGTTGCAGTATCCGCAGCCTAAGCATCCGGAAATGTTTGCATTTACAGCATCGGTTACATTAGGTAGGGTATTGTAACCTAATTTCCTGCATCCTTTCTCAAACAGATAGCCGCCAGGATTAAGTCTTACAGCCCCTTGATTATTGGCTCCGATCATGCTGAAGACTTTATCCATTGATGCCATGACCTTCTTTTTATCCAGCCCTGCTCCGTAATCTTTAATCCATCTATCTAGTACCGGTTCAGGCATTTTAAAACATACGGCATTATTTAAAACCGTAGAGCCTCCCACACAGCTTCCCTGGAAAACGGTAAACCTAAAATCTCTTGCTGCCTGAATTGCTCCGTCCTGGAATAGCCTGGATACCATTTCCATTTCATTTTCAGTGAAGGTTTCAGGTATTTCATGATTGCCTCGTTCAACCATTAAAACTTTTCTTCCTTTTTCAATTAATCTCTTTGCAAGAATAGAAGCCGCCGCACCCGAACCGACTATTACCGCATCCGCGTCCACCGACTCTTCTTTTATATCCTTTTCGGATTTCACAAACAACTCCGGGGATTTAACGACCGGAGATTTAGTCAATCTTTCTGTCTTATCTTTTCTTTCTGAAAAAGGGACATAACCGATAGATGGAAAAGTTCTTTTATCATTGTAATACCCGATGTAGCACATCTGCTTAGCAATTCTTATCATTCCCTGAACTATCACTCTCCAGAATTCAGGGATCATCCTGGATTCGACATCCCGGTAAAACCTGCTTTTTAGGAATTCAAGTCTTCTCTCTGGAGATATGTACGGAAGCGGCGGCATCAGAGACAATAAAGGATAAAAGTACAATCCGGTTACTACGAGAGCCATTGTCCATTTCGTTCTTGCTTCAAAAATATTGAAGTAGGTATCTACATTTTTTGCAACTTCTTCAGATGAAATAGTCTCTTCCTCTCCGTAAATGATTACCTCTGCCAGCGAGTCAAGAGTTTTAAATTGAAGCGGTGAAAAATATTTTAACCCGTACCTATCCTTCTCGGCAGAAGATAATAAAAGGGCTGTAAGAACGGCGATAACCGAATTAAATATTATCGAAATAATTACTGCAGTTTTAAATTGAATTGTAATAAAGGATGACAGTAAAATAGAATCCGTATTTGCCCATAAAAGCACGGCAGCCCCTATTAATGCCGCAATAATATTTTTCCATATTAATATTTTTACTAAAAGATTAAATCTTCTGATATCAGAAATAGAGTACCAGCACAAGAGAACAGATAAGAATTCAAGCCCGGTTAGATTTACAAGGTATAGTAAATTATTCGATGCTGATGAGGTAAAAAGATTTGCAACAGAAGAAGCAAAAATTACTATGTATATACCCAGCAGTATCTTTAAATAGGTTCTGAGATTTCTTTCTTTCTGCGTAAGCATTTTAGAGACTCCATAAAAATTTTTTAAGGTAATTACCAGGGGAGGTATTTTATTTTTTCTCTATGACCGAGCAAAAAATAGCAGTAAAATATATTTAGGAAAGGGAAAACGCGCAGATATGCTTTGCACAACATCAATGTTTGATCTCCCGGATTCGGACAAACCACAAAATCTCTGATTACCCTGAAGAAGCTGTAATACCATTTATGAAACCCGTCGATATCATAGTTAAAATGAGCGAGGTGAAGATACGGCTTATATAGTGCAGTAAACGGTTCGTCCTTCAAGTATGATGTGCGGAAGTAACCGAGCTGGGTAGGTTTGCCGTTTCCGTTCAGCGCTGTTTTCCATTCACCGAGATATTCTTTCCCGTCCTGTATTACTATTTCATTGAAACCGAAATTCTTTCCGTTTTTTTTCATGAATCCTTTTTTAAATTTTTTCCCGGAAAGATTTCCAATCCATTCATGATTCCAGCCGCAGTATATATATCCGTTCAGCTGTTCGATATCCGGCGGAGTACCGGTTAATAGAATATTTTCCAATTCAGCTCTGCTTGCCTGAGCCAAGGTTTCATAAGTCCATATCTTAGGCATAATAGTATCCTTTCAAAAAGATTTAAGCTATTTAAAAAAATAACTGCCCGCGAATAAGTTCTTGAAGGAAATTCATTTATGAAATGAAGCTAAAAAAGGGAGAGTTTTATTCTCAAGTGAACTTAAAATTTCAATTTTTTTTTGTCAAGAAGAATTTTAAATAAACTAACCTTTGTTGCTTAGCGCACACATGCGAAGAGCTTCAGGCATTTACGGTTATAGAAGTTTTAATTGCAGGTGTATAGATTGGTACTTTAAAGGAAAACTCACTCCCCTTTCCCTCACTGCTTTTAACATTAATATTTAAGTTGTGAGCCTCAAGTATTTTTTTAACAATCGCCAGCCCTAGTCCCAGCCCTTCCTGTCCGGCATCTTCAATTCTTTTACCCCGGTGGTACCTGTCAAATATATTTGCAAATTCATCGGAATTGATCCCCCGCCCGGTATCTTCAATCTTTAGCAGTATATCTTCTCCGTCTTTTTTCAGGCTAATTACCACCTTTCCTCCCTCCGGCGTAAATTTAAGAGAATTGTCGAGTAAATTTTGGAGGACCCTTTCCATCATTCCTATATCGGCATAAATCATCGGCAGATTATATGGAAATTTCAGCTGAACATCAATCTTCTTTTCTTCTGCAATTATCATGTTTTTCTGATGAATATCTTGTGCAAGTTCGGCAATAGAAAAAGCCTCAGGTCTAGGTTTAGTTTCTCTTGCCTCCAGCTTAGATAATTCAAACAGCTCTTCGACAAGCTTTTTCAGCCTCTCGGTGCTTCTTAAAATTATCTGCATGTATTTCTGCCTGTCTTCAGCGGAAAGATTTTCCGACTTCATCATCACAGTTTCAACGTATCCCTGTATAGCCGCAAGCGGTGTTCTTAGATCGTGTGAAACATTGGCTACTAATTCCCTCCTTAAATTATCCATTGTCTTTATTTCATCGATATTGCGTACAATCGTGTCCGCCATTTCATTGAATGATGCGGCAAATTCCGCCAATTCGCCTTTTCCTTTTACATTAATCCTGGCATTCAGATTCCCATTCTTAAATTCTCTAATTACATAAATTATTTTTCTTAAATTCTTTGTTATAATTATTAAGGCAATAAGGGAAATAATTGCCGCCGCAATTAAGGTGATTGCAGTACTCCTTGCTCCTAGTCTCATTATATAACTGCCTAAGAACAGCTGCAGAGAATTTTCATATTCTTCGCTTCCCAGAATTACATAAATAAATCCGGCAGACTTTCCGCTTTCAAATACTTTTGCTGCC
>DATKLQ010000562.1:0-2294 GCA_035542335.1 Ignavibacteriaceae bacterium
GCTCCATCCCGTCCTTATATACATAAGGAAGAAAATCCGCAATAAAGATATATTCTTTATTATCATAATCGGGCAGCTCCCCGAAGAGGCTCTTCTCTTCGGCTGTAATTGCTTTAATCATTTCGGTGAAAGCGTCAACCATTTCGCTGCTCCCATTATGGTGAACTGCCAGCTTCATTTTATATTTTTCGCTGCCTGATTCAATCACCCAGCTTCTCTCCTCAAATTCCGACAGCTCAACGGGGCTGTCCATAAAGTACTGCATGTTTGGCGCAGTGAAAATATTCCAGTCAATGGTAGGAAACAGCTGTGTAGAGGCACTCCACTTATCGGGAAGATTAAACTTAATCGTAACCGGCAGTTTTTCCATCCCTTTTGCCCAGATAAATGCAGAAGGCATATTTAAATGTGCATGCGCCGAATTAATTCCCGAATAGGTTCCGTCAGCGTGATCCGCAAAAAGAGTATAGCTGATCTCGGCTGTTCCGTTATGGCCGTATACATTCCACTGGTTCGGATAGCGGTGAATTATTTTTAAATACGATCCGAAACCATCGGTAGCCTTCAGGTTATAAATATTTTTTGCAAAATCATGAACTGCATATCTTCCGGGAGATGTCTGGCTCATTATTAATTTTAATGTATCGATCCGGAGCTTTGAAAATTTCACTTTTATTTCGGCTTCATGATGGAGTGCGTTATCAAAGGAAACTTCGTATGAAATTTCTGTTTGAGAGCGGAGCAGAAATTGACAGAAGAGCAATAGTAAAAAAAGATATTTCATATTTAGAGATGAAGAAATTTTTTGAAGCGTTTTGGTTTGATAAAAAAGCTAATAATATTTAAAAAAAGTATCAAGCATACTTTAAAAGTAAATATGGAATATGTTGTGGATCATACAGGTAAATTTTGAAAAATGTATTGATTAACTCATTGCTATATATTAAGTATGAAGTTGATTTATACAGAATTTCGGGAACTTTGAGGTTATTATGAAAAAAACTAATTCTTTTGTTTTTAGTTTTCTTTTCGGTGCAGCGGCAGGAAGCATCCTTGCACTTTTATTTACTCCCAAAAGCGGAAAACAAATGCGGGAAGATTTAAAAAACCAGGCTGAAGATGTTTATCAAAATACTTTAAATAAATTATCTCTTGAGGTAAAAAGCTTAAGAGCCGGATTAAGGAGAGCCATAAAGTCTTTTAAAAATGCCGGGTTGAATTTGGAAGGAATTAATGATATTACAGAGGATATTTTTGCCGACTATGATGATGAGAACTTGCCGAAACGTGAAGGGATGGGGAGAGGGAAGGTATAGCATAAGTTCAAGTTCAAGTTCAAGTTCAGGTTCAAGTTCAAGTTCAAGAAGACTAAGATTCTATCTTGAACTTGAACTTTACTAGATATAACTCAGCCACCTATTCCCTTTATGCCTGCTTTTTACATTCCCGAACCAAACGCATATGGGATAAAGCAGAATTACAATCCCTATCCAAAAGGCATATACGATAGCCAGGCTGAAGCCCCATTCGCCCGGCCAGACCCAGGGAGGAGTATTGCCGAACATGAATGAATATTCTGCTCCGGCTATTATTGCTGTAATTACTGCTAATCCATGTATCACCGGGATGTGCAGCAGGTAATAAAACATTGGGACTCGTCCGAAGGTTATGAAAAATTTTGCAAAAAATCCTTTTGCTTTTTCCAGCACCCGAAGCGATAAGATAGTTATGCCTAATGTAATTGAAAGATACAAAAGAGACGGCGGATATTTCTCGACATTTATAAACGAAAGAATTGTAAAGATAAAATCCTTCTGCTCTTTCCAGCTGTTATGATCCCCGTAAATATTTGAAAACCGGAGCGCAATAAAGAAAAGAATTAAGCCGGCCCCGAGCAGACTTAAAATCTTCCTTCTCCTGCTTTCTTCTAATAATAAAATTGATCCGAATGAATATCCTGCAGCCATTACACCTATCCAGGGGATTAATGGATAGGCGGCTTCAAAACGGTAGCCGGGCGAATATACGATGCCTCCTCCGTAGTGTAATATCTGCCATGTCCATCCGAAAATACCCAGCTGATGCGGAGTGACATTGTCGAACAGGTTGTGTAAAAGTATCATTGAAATTCCCGCTGCTGCAATTGTCTTTGTTGAAAAATGAATTAAGCCGGCAAGCACAATCATCGACCAGCCTATTGCCCATATTACCTGTCCCAATGTGAATGAGTAATCCAAATTAAAAACCCAGCCGAACCTTACCCACGTAAGCTCAAGAAAAACAAGCCATGCTCC
>DATKLQ010000563.1:0-5203 GCA_035542335.1 Ignavibacteriaceae bacterium
TTGTAATTTGCCGGGACTTTTTTTACTGCGGCATATCCATGCCAAAGAAGATTATCGACAAAGATAACGCCTCCTTTTTTCAGAAGGACAAGGCAGTAGTCAAACAACCTTTTGTAATCCTCCTTGTCTGCATCTAAAAAAATAAAATCATATTTTTTATCAAGCTGGGGGAGAATATTAAACGCATCTCCAAGCATAATCTTTATTTTATTTCCCTGATCCGATTTTGAGATAAATTCCTTTGCTTTTTCCGCATTCTCTTCACTTTTTTCAATTGTATGAAGAATTCCTTTCTTCTTTAAATTTTTTGCAATCCTGATCGAGGAATAAGCAATCGCAGTCCCTATTTCGAGCACTCTTTTAGGAGTATACATCTTAATTAGCTGCTCCATAAAATCAGCAGAGTCGTAAGAAAGAATCGGCACGTTATGTTTCTTTGCATACTCTTCCATCTCCAGAATTAAAGGATCCTTTTCATTCCGGAAAGATTCAATATATTTTGCCTGCAGAGGGAATAAGATTTTACTCATTTATTTTTTATTTCTATTTATTTAATGAATATATTAAATAAAAGCAGATTAATTTTGCTGAACGGGCATTCGGAAAATTCAATTTAAAAAAGAACAGCTATTTCTTATTAAAATCACTTTACCTAAGGATAAGCTTTTCACTTCAGCACGATCATCTTTTTTACGGAAATAAGACTCCCGGCTTTTAATTGATAAAAATACACGCCGCTGGCAAATTCTGCAGAATTGATTTTAATAGAGTACCACCCGCTTGACTGATACCCATTAACTACCGTCTTCACTTCATTACCCAGAATATCATAAATTTTTAACGTAACAAACTCATTCAACGGCACTTTATATAAAATAGTAGTTGAAGGATTAGAGGGGGAAGGAAAAGGGTTTGGAAAATTCTGGCTTAAAATATAGTCTGACGGCAGATTTTGAATACTTTTAACCGAAGAAACAATATTTTGTCCATATATAAACCTATAGTTACCCTCAGCAGGCTCACGGAAGGAGCTGCCAGAACTATCACTGAATGTAAAATAAAAATAAACCGTCTGGTTTGATTGAAAAGAAGGAAATTGAAACTCAAATTTGAAAACTCCGTCAAAAACCAAATCTCCTTGTTGAATATTGGCAGAATCAGTGAAATAATAAACCTTTGCAGTCAACGGATTGATGTCGGGATAATCTATAAATATTTTGTGCAGTTTAAATACGGATTCCTTCATTTCGAGGTTGGGAAAACTTATTGCTTTCGATGCAGAAACCAGGCCGTATCCTCTTTGGTTATCAGGATGTTCGGAATTATCGGCAGTTTTTAAGAGGATACTCCGAATCTGTGTATTTAACAAATGAGGATAAGCAGAAAGTAAAAGTGTTGCAACACCGCATACCAAAGGAGTGGCAGCCGAAGTTCCGCCGAAAGAATATGTATAAGAATGCAAAGATGGTACAGCAGCAAAATTGCCTGATCCCTGAGCAACTACTTCGGGTTTTATTCTGCCGTCGGAAGTCGGCCCGTGAGAGCTAAACGATTCAAGGATATTACTATGAGATACTGCGCCGACTGCAATAGTATTAAAACCATCTGCAGGAGCAATGATAAAACCCCAAGGCGTCATGCCTTCATTTCCTGCTGCAGTAATTGTAACAATTCCTCTGCTGAAAGCAAGTTCGGCTGCTTTTGTTACAATTGTGGTCATTCCATTCATGTCATTGTAAGTATAAGAAGTGGTAGAGTCATCAAACTGATTATATCCCAAAGAGCTGCTGGTTATATCTACTCCAATTGAATCCATCCATTCCAATGCTGCGGCATAATTGTCTTCTTCAATCATTGTTTCAGATCTTATATCTTCAGTTTTTGCCAGAACAAAGCTGGCACCAAATGCAGCTCCGATTAATGTGCTGTCTTTAAATCCGGCGACCGTCGAAAAAACTTCCGTACCGTGGTCGTGCTGGGATGGGGAGTCGCCGGGCTGATTTGCCGTAACCGAATCATTAAAAACAAAATCATATTCACCAATTATTTTGCTGTTTTTTAAAGCTTCATGTTCTTTCCAATCAAATCCGGAATCGAGGAAACCAACCAGCACATTTTGTCCGGTTATCCCTCTGGAATGGACAGCCGGGACATCAATTAAATTCAACTGGTCAAAAGAACTTCCATAATTTAATTGATTTACTTTAACATTTTTCCCGAAAAAACCAGGTTTAAATAATTCTCCATCATATAAACCTTCAGGATCATTTTTAGATCTCAAATTTTTAACCGGGACAATTTTTTCAACAAAAGGAAATAAAAGCAATTGCTCAATTTGGGCTTCACTCAAGTATGCAGACACTGCATTAAACCATCTAAGACGTCTTTCTATTTTAATTCCGAGAGAAGCAATTTGATGTATATATTCTGTCTTTAAAGGCAAATCTTCAAAAGTTATGTAATTTTCTCCCATTACTTTTTTTCTTCTGAGCAGGCTCTTTTGGGAAAGCAGCTTTTCTGCCTGAGTATAATCCTGCTTGCTTAGCATCTGTGGGGAGGTACTTATGCCTTTATCTTTGAAATAGATAAAATATTTTGTTTGTGAAAAGCAGGAACAGCTAAATAACAGGATAAGAATATAAATTTTGTTTAGGAAAAGTCGGCTCAGGATTCCGGATACAGGATACCGGATTCCAGATTCCGGTTGCCGGACGCAGGATTCTGAATTTATAATCGACTTTTTGATCTTCATGAGTAAGAATTTTTTTTAAAGGAAATTAATAATTTAGCAGTATTAATTTATATATCATTTTCTTTAAGAAAGCCGGAATTCTCAATTTGTTTTAAAATTTTTACTCCATCCTAAGGGATATATCCGGTATCTGGTATCTGGCATCTTCACCTACCCCAGCATCAAGTATCCAGGATCCAATATCAAGCATCAAGCTTTACGCATGCTAATCAGTCGTTTATCTGCAGCACCGCAAGAAAAGCTTCCTGTGGAATCTCCACATTGCCCACCTGCTTCATTCTTTTCTTCCCCTCTTTTTGTTTCTCAAGCAGCTTTCTTTTCCTGGTGATGTCTCCGCCGTAACATTTCGCCAGTACATTTTTTCTTAATGCTTTTACTACCGATTTAGAAATTACCTTAGAGCCGATTGCAGCCTGTATTGATATTTCAAAAAGCTGACGCGGAATTAAGTCCTTTAATTTACTGCATACCTTGCGTCCCCAATCGTACGCCTTATCACTATGTACTATCATAGATAAGGCATCTACGGTTTCACCGTTTAACAAAATATCAAGCTTAACCAAATCTCCTTCACGGTAGCCGATATATTCATAGTCCAATGAGGCATAACCGCGGGACATTGATTTAAGCTTATCATAAAAATCAAAAATTATTTCGGAAAGGGGAAACTCGTACTGAATATCGGCACGTGTAGGGTCAATGTAAGTTGTATTCTTATAAATGCCTCTTTTCTCGGTGGCAAGCTTCATTATATTTCCCAAATATTCACTTGGGCAGACGATTTGAGCTTTTACGTAAGGTTCTTCGACATATTCTATATCTCCTAGAAGCGGCATTAATGCAGGGTTATCCACAACGATCTTTTCATTATTTCTTTTATAAACCAAATACTCCACGTTCGGTAATGTTGTGATTATGGATTGATTATATTCTCTAAACAGCCTTTCCTGGACTATCTCCATATGAAGCAGCCCGAGGAAACCGCATCTGAACCCGAAGCCCAGTGCGGCGGAAGTTTCAGGCTGATAAACTAAAGCCGAATCATTTAAATGAAATTTTTCCAATGCATCCCTGAGGTTCTCAAACTCTTCAGAATCTGTAGGGTAGAGCCCGCTGTAAACCATAGGCTTAACTTCCTTATAGCCCGGAAGAGGTTCTGACGCGGCGTGCTTGGCATGTGTTACAGTATCCCCCACTTTGGCATCGTGCACATCTTTTATCCCGGCAATAAGATACCCGACATTTCCCGATGACAGCTCATCGGCTTTTATCCTGCGCAGACCGAGTATCCCGATTTCCTCAGCGTCAAATGTTTTATTTATCGCAAAGAACCGGATCTTCTCATTCGTTCTTAACGTGCCGTTAAATATCCTGATGTATGCAATTGCACCTCTGTACGAATCAAAAACAGAATCGAAAATTAAAGCCTGCAGAGGCGACTCCGGATCCCCTTCCGGCGGAGGAATTCTTTTTACCGCGGCTTCAAGTATTTCAGGGATACCTATTTTCTCCTTTGCACTTGCAAGTATAATATCATCGCTGCTGCATCCGATTAAATCTATAATCTGCCCTTTTACCTTTTCAACTTCTGCACTCGGAAGATCTATTTTATTGACAACCGGGATTATCTCAAGTCCGGCATCGATTGCCAGGTAGAGATTGCTGATTGTCTGGGCTTCTACTCCCTGGGCGGCATCCACTACAAGAAGAGCACCTTCGCATGCCGCTAAAGAACGCGAAACTTCATAAGTAAAATCAACATGGCCGGGAGTATCAATTAGATTTAAAATATAATTAATTCCGTCGTCTGCCTTGTAGTGCATCTGTATTGCATGGGATTTAATTGTAATCCCTCTTTCCCTTTCAAGCTCAAGGTCATCAAGAACCTGTGCCTTAGCTTCTCTTTGACTAATAGTACCAGTAAGCTCCAAGAGACAGTCGGCAATTGTGGACTTACCGTGATCTATGTGTGCTATAATGCAGAAATTGCGGATATTAATCATTTACAAATAAAATGTGACAACCTAATATAATCAGGGAGGGAGAATAATTAAAGGAGAGACAATAAGGATAAGTAAGCAGTATGGAGTAAGGAGTATGGGGTAAGAAAATCCGCAATCCAACCTGCCTGCCGTCAATTAATTGAGATTTCTCACAGTAATTAATCTCCCCTTTATTGATTTTTAAGTGCATTTATGATTTATAAGAAAGGATGGTTGTATGATAAAAGTTAAATTGATCCTGATGGTTATCTTTTGCTTAGCGCTGGTTAAAACATCAATGGCAGATGACCACAAGAAGGAACTGCAGAAATACATCAACGAGATTGTAAATGATGTGAAGCAGGCAGAAACACCCGCTGAAAAAAGGGAAATCCTAAATGATCTTTTCTCTAGGCTGCAGAAAGCATTCTATGCGGCAAAAAATTCTACTTATATACCCGCATCCGAT
>DATKLQ010000564.1:0-8278 GCA_035542335.1 Ignavibacteriaceae bacterium
AACCTCTGCAATATCTTTTACCTCATCTATCATTTCTGAAAGAGAAGCGTCATTATTAAATTTACCATTGTAGTGAATGCAAAGACCCATAAAGCTTTAGTATAAATAGTAAAATATTAATCTCAACGATAAATATTAAAATAGTTCATTCTCCGGTAAATCCGAATTGTTTAACCGAATAAACTTAAATATAATTTTTCAATTGTCTGATGAGGAGTCACCCTCTGAATCAGGTTCTGCGCAATTTTTAATTAATCTTTATTTTATTTTTTTTCCGCCAGTTCCTTAAGCTTCTGCAATGCTTTAGGCCACGTTTCACTGAACATCTGTTTGTACTCTTCAACTGTACCCGTCTCTACCGCAACTTCAGTTGAGCCGTTTTTCTTTTTAAAAGTATAATTCTCGAGGGCACCTTTCCATTTTCCTGCTTCATCACTTGTAGTATACTCTTTTCCTTCATTCACAACTCCGATGTGCTCAATAGAGACATATTCATATTTTCGGATTTCTTTTATCCGGCTGACCATTCCCATTTCGCCTTTCTCACCCGGCGCAAGGAACAGAATTTTGCTTCCTTTATTCCAATTACCTTTATAATGCGACCCGGGTCCAAATGCTTCCGTCCATTTCCGGTAAGTATCGTCATCCAGCATTGTGTTCCAAACTTTTTCTTTCGATGCATTTATAACAACTGAAAAATGCAGTATTTCCATAATTTTCCTTTAAACAAATTTAAAATAATATCATGCCGTTTGTACAATCTTAAGCAGCCGGCCGATGACAACAGAGACAATTACATTTGAGATGAAGGCTGCAGCATGCTGATCCGGTTTCCTTCGGTATCGGTAAAAGAGACGTACTTCCCGATCCCGGGGATTTCCACCGGTTCACCAAAAACTTTTCCGCCCGCTTTTTTCACTTTCTCAATGGATTCATTAATATCATCCACGGAAATAACAACCGATGGATGGGGAGAATTATCCTTACTTTTTTGATAGAAGCCGCCGTTGATAGTTCCTCTCTGCTTGGGAAAATGATCTTCACCGACCTCCGAGGTGGTTGCAACAACATAATCTCCCATTTCAGGGCCGTACTGCTTCATCTGCCAGCCGAAAACCTTTGTATAAAAATTTTTCATACGCTCTTTATCTTCTGCCGGCATTTCAAAGTGGACTACAGGATTCATTTTTGACATTTTTCCTTCTCCTTTTAATTATTTTATTTGAATAGATATTAACTGGATTCCATTTTATTTAAAATACGCTGGACAGTTTTCCAGGTCCGGGTTGTAATCTCCTTTCCAAATTCTTTTTCAAGCCAGCTCATCAGGTCGGGTGTTTTATCACCGGAAAGATCTATAACGCTGAAAACCGATTGGTCCAACATTTTAAGAATTTTATATGTTCTCTTTTCGGGCTGAAACGGGAATTTATGTTTTTTGTCAGGAGCATTTTTTAAGAAAGTAACATTTAAACGGGACCTGGGAGTGTCCTTTATTCCCTTAAAGGGATCTTTTTTAATCAGCGATTTAATTTCTTCATCGCTCCGGATTATAGTGCTGCTTTTAAAGCCAAGCCTTTCCTGGAATGCTTTTTCAATTTTTATCTCAAGGGCCTCAGCATCTGCCGGTGATTCAAACAAAATGTTTCCGCTGGAAATTATTGACTGAACCTTTTTGAATCCAAGCTCTTCAAAAAGATCCCGAAGTTTTTCATTACGCATATTAGAGTTCGAGGGACTAATGCCCCGCAGCAGCGCAATATATTTCATAGTTTCACCCTACTATGCAAAAATATTTTGTTCGTCCCAGTCAATTAATTATTAAGATTCAACGGCAAGCTTTCTGCGTCTTTCAAGCTCTTCTTCCGTTTCATTTTCCAATGCGAATGATCCTGTCTTAAGCTCACCGGCAGGCTCATATGCCGCTATGATAACGCCGGTTGTGGATGATTTAACATCCACAAGCTTAAGATTGGATGCGTTTGTGCCCTCTCCAAAGAGCTGCTTTCCTTTTCCAACAGCAACCGGGAAAATCCAAAGGTTAAAAAGATCGATCAGATTTGCATTAATAAGAGTTTTAATAAGATTGCCGCTGCCGTGAACCTGGAGTTCAGGACCGTTTTGTTCTTTAAGCTTTTTTATTTCCTGTACAACATTATTTTTAATTAAATAGGAATTGCTCCAGTTAAGCTTGTTAACCGTTCTTGAAACTACATATTTCTTTATTGAATTAAATTTATCGGCAACAGGATCATTTTTAACATAAGGCCAATGAGCGGCAAAGATTTCATAGGTTTTTCTGCCTAATAGCAGCTCGAAAGGTTTCGCCATAAATTCATCCATTACCTTCCCCATCATTTCATCCCAATAGTGGAAAGACCATCCGCCGAATTTAAATTCTGCGGTAGGATCTTCCTCCGGTCCGCCGGGTGCCTGCATAACGCCGTCAAGCGTCATGAATGTATTAACCGATATTTTGCGCATAGATTGCTCCTTTCATTGGATTAATTATGTCTGCATGCAGGAGGTTGTTAAATTGATATAAAGCTTTTTACTTTCAACAATCATTAACTAAGTATCAGAATCTTATTACTTATTAGAAATGCAGAGAAGCCGCCGCTTTGCATATTATGGAAACACATCTCGCACCAATTTGTACCTGCCTCTGCTACAACGACAGATATGGAAAGTAGATCTGTACGGGTGAACCTTCAAGTGCCTTCATCAACTCCGGACTAGGCGTTCCGCAGATCTCCCCGGAACCAGAGCAGGTCTCAAAAATCGCAGCCATCGTTTCTCCAAGATTTGCGAAGTGCTCAAGAAGGGCCTTTGAGTCACGGTATCGCTCGACAACCAAACATTCCGAATTTTCGCTACTGAAAAAAACATGATACTCTAGGGTCCCGGAGTTATAGTGCGGACTAATTCCAGGCACTTAGCCTGGAGACGTTTGAATTCCTCCAGTTTGCCTGGGTGGATCATAAGCCGGGCGATGCCCAGAATTTCGTTTTGATTCTTTGTTGCAGTACTCATGGTTTTTTCCTTACAGAAATTATTCTGTTTCTTAATTGTTTTGGCGAAAGGCAGATCAGCCTCCGGCTGAAAATTGTCTGATTGCCTATCCTCTGCTCTGGTTCGGGCACGTAAGGGTGAGCCCGTGACGGTATTCGCCAATCAGCCCGCGCTACATCAGCGAAAGATTATGTAAATGCTAAAAAGAATTTGCTCATATCGAATGTCGAACTCTGGATGTCGAATAATGAGCACTCAACTTGATCTTATTCATTTTTTATAATGCCAGTTTTAAGAAAGCAAATTCTTTTCATTACATTTTTTAAAGAATATTCAATGCTCAATGCTCAATAAGCAATACTCAATTAGGTGCCGAATTGTAGATTGAAAATTTGACATCGAATATTGAAAATTATTTTAGATTTTTCATCCTTTGTAAGCTTTTTCCAATCCAGCAATATCAATCTTTTTCATTTTAAGCATAGCCTGCATAACTCTTTGTGATTTCTTTGAATCTTTATCGCTTAAATATTTGCTTAAGACGGTAGGAACAATCTGCCATGACACTCCGTATTTATCCTTCAGCCATCCGCACATTTCGGATTGCGGAACTGCGGAGAGTTTCTTCCAGTAATAATCTAATTCTTCCTGATTTTCACAATTGACTACAAAGGATACGGCTTCATTGAAATTGAAATTATGTTGATGGGCGCTCTCCATTGCCGCAAATTTATTTCCCTCAATAGTAAAATCTTCATACATCACGGCCTCTTCTTTGTCAGGTTCTTTGCCGGGTCCGTATTTATAAATGCTTTCCACCTTTGCATTTTTAAAAACCGATGTATAGAAGTCCATTGCCTCTTCGGCTTTTCCATAAACCTTATCGACGAATAAAAAGGACGGGATTATTTTATGACTAACCTTTTCTTCGGAAAGCATCAGCTGCCAGGACAAGCCGTATTTATCCTGAACCCAGCCGTACTTTTTGCTCCAGTCATATTTATTCAATTCCATTAAAACTTTTCCTCCTTCGGAAAGTTTTTTCCAAAGGCCGTCAATTTCCTTTTCATCCTGCGAAATTACCATAAATGAAACCGAAGGATTGAATTTGAAAACCGGACCGCCGTTTAATGCAGTAAACTCCTGTCCGTCAAGGCGGAATGATGCGGTCATTACCGAACCTTTAGGTCTCCCGGAAGCCGCGGCACCGGCATCGTCGTAGCGGGTCAGTGATCCCGTTCTTGAATTTTTAAATATTGAAGTATAAAAATTTACGGCTTCTTCAGCCTGGTTATCGAACCACAAGAAGGGAGTTATCTTCTGCATCTTAAAATTCCTTCTAATTATTTGTTTATTGTTTAAAAATTTCTTTTGTAAGTTATTTCCAAATCTTTATTCCAATTAAAGCAGGATTTACATCCGTAGATTCCCAATTCAATGTTTTATTATTCATTGCCAATAATGTTTATTTATCGTCATTTGCTGTCATTATTCGTAAATCAAAAATCGGAAATCGTAAATCAGAAAGTTTATTTTCTCTTAAGGTTGATATTGATTTACGACTATCCCGCAGTCAAACTCGGTACTCTTAACCAGCTTCAAAGATAATTTTGAATCAACATCTTTAAATATTTCCAAACCTTTTCCGATTGCTGTCGGATTAATGAACAGGTGATATTCATCTATAAGATTATTCTTAATAAGCGACGAAACAAAACCGGCACCGCCGTAAACTACAATATCTTTCCTACCATCCTGATTTTTCAGCTTGTTTACTTCATCAACAATATCACCTTTAGCAAGAATTGTATTTTCCCATGTGCTTTTATTAAGAGTTTTTGTGAAAACAATTTTATTATAATCAACCATCTGCTTGGCGAATGGGTATTCCTCCGAATTTGGTTTGTTCTTTACTAAATCCGTCCGGTGACTTATAAAATCCTCAGTCATTTTTCTCCCTAGAATAATTGTATTAACTGAATTGGTTAACTCAACAATATATTTTTTAATATCATTACCCCAGTTCCATGTCATCGGCACACGGCTAACCGCTATCTCGACTCCCAAACTAGATTCAGGTTCTGTTTTCATCTAATTTGTTCTTTATTTAATTATTTTTTTTGCCGGATCATCCATGCTCTTCAATTACCGATAAAATATTTCCGGCAGGATCTTTAAACCACGCAATTGCCGGGCCTCCATTCCTGAGTATACCTTTTTCGTCCGTCTTAAAATCAGGTTCATTATAACTTTCAAACCGGACACCCTTTTTCTTTAGATCATCAACCGCCTTTTCTACATCAGCCACGGGAAAATTCAGAACAGTAAAACTAGCCGGTGTATGATTCGGCTTGGAGTATATCATTATTTTACTTCCTCCAATATGCAGATATAACAATCCTTTCATATCAGGCACTTCTGAAACTTTAAGCCCCAGAATTCTGCCGTAAAAATCTTTTGCTTTCTTTTCATCGTTTATAGAAAAGCTGCTGAATGCATTTGAGTTTCCGAACATAGCTGCCTCCATAATTTTTTTTGATTTACGAATTATGATTTATGATTTACGAATTACGATTTATGAATTATGAGTTACTTAATTGATATATTGTTAAACTGCTTAATTGTTAAAGGGATACTTTAATCTTTCAATCTTTTAATCTTTCAATCTTGCAATTTCATAATCTTATTAAATAGATGTATCTACAATATAAGTCCTAAGTTCCTTCAGTTTGCCCTTCTTAATCAGATATACTTCACAGAAGGAAGGATTGGTGATCTTTCCCTCTTTTGATTTTTTATTCCCTGTACTTTCCACAACCACAAAATCTCCCTCCGCAATTACATTTTTAACTGACATCTCCGGGAAGCATTCTAGTTCCAGCATTCCCATTACCCCGATAAAATCTTCTTTGCCGTGAATAACAGGCATTCCTATAATATTCCAATTTACGTCATCCGCAACATGAGCTTTTACAAATTGAATATCTCTTTCAGAAAATGCCTTGCCTAACTGCTTAATTAAATCTTTATTGCTTTTGGACATAAATGCCGGTATAAAGGATCATTCTGATCTTTTATCCTAATCTCTCAAAAAAAAATTTTCATTTTTAAGATTATTAATTCGTTACAAACATAATTTTAAAAGTGTAATCCTAATAGGTGCAGTCACGGCAATATTAAGGGGATAATGCGACACTATTTTGAATCTGAAGTATATGCTTATCTTTTTATTTCAAATAACAAGCAAATGACGCAAAGTGTATGTGACGGGCATAAAAGCACAGTTTAAAAGGATTGATTGCGTCGCGGACCTAAATTATTTTGATAAAAAATTAATAACTAAAGAGTGCATGATGAAACATATATCGATTATCGTAACCAACGGAGCTATTTTAGGCAATATTGAAGGTCCAAGACAGATTTTTGCAGAAGTAAATAATTTTTTAGCCATGAAAGAGGATCCGCCTATTTTTGACATTCACTTAATAGCATTAGACGGTAAAGCTAAATTGAATGACGGGCTGTATACTGTATCAACAGATACATTAAATGAAATCGAAAAGACTGATCTTATAATCATACCGGCTATGTATGGAGATTTAAACGCGGCAATTGTATCAAACAAACAATTTATTCCATGGATCATAAAGCAGTATAAAAGTGGAGCGGAGGTCGCAAGCCTTTGCCTGGGTGCATTCCTTCTGGCTTCTACTGGATTATTGAAAGGGAAAAAATGTTCTACTCATTGGCTTGCAGCGAATCTTTTCCGGGACATGTTCCCCGATGTTAATCTTGTCGAAGATAAAATTATTACCGATGAGCAGGGAATTTATTCGAGCGGAGGAGCATATTCTTCTTTAAATCTTATATTATACCTGATTGAAAAATATGCAGGGAAAGAAGCTGCCGTTTTCTGCTCAAAAGCATTCCAGATTGATTTCCAAAGAGACAGCCAATCGCCTTTTATGATCTTTACCGGACAGAAAGGACATGAGGACGAGCCGATAAAAAAAGCCCAGGAATTTATAGAGAATAATTTCCGGAATAAAATAAAAGTTGATCAGATTGCCTCAATGATCGCATTGAGCAGGAGAAACTTGGAACGGAGATTTAAGAAAGCCACCGCAAACACAGTGGTTGAATATATCCAGAGAGTTAAGATTGAAGCCGCAAAAAAGAATCTTGAAACCGGCAGAAAAAATATCAATGAAGTAATGTATGAAGTCGGCTATAACGATACTAAAGCTTTCCGCACTACTTTTAAAAAGATTACAGGGCTTTCACCGATTCAATACAGGAATAAATACAACAAGGAATTGGCGTTTTAAAAATTCTTCACAAAAGCAGCCGGGAAAGGTCACGTGAGAGATGGAATGTGTCTTATGGACAGGCAAGACGATCAGAAATTAAATAAATATATCGTGGAAAATAAAATGGAACATAAATGTGACAAATTATAATACATGACATGTTTATGAAGGGATGTACTGAGGTAAAAGTATTTACACGCACAAAAAAGGAGATCTTTATGAATCGAAATAAAAGCACTGCTGCCGTAAAAAATAAGTCAAAGGGATTCACGAACGAGGAACAAGCCGCCATGAAGGCTCGCATCAGGGAGCTGAAGGCGGAAGAGCGGGCAGGTAAAAACAAGGCGGAAGGAGAAAGCGCCGCGCTTGAAGCGATTGCAGAGATGCAAGAACCGGATCGGTCCATGGCTGAGCGGCTACATGCTGTCATCAAATCCGCCGCGTCTTCCCTCTCGCCGAAAACCTGGTACGGTATGCCTGCGTATGCTAATAATGACGGCGAGGTCATCTGTTTCTTCCAGCCTGCACAGAAGTTCAAAGCAAGATATGCACAGTTCGGCTTCAGCGATAAGGCGAAGCTAGACGAAGGTGCTATGTGGCCGGTTGCTTTTGCATTAAAAGATTTGACTGCCGCAGGTGAGGCGAGCATCGCTGAACTCGTTAAGAAAGCTGTGAGCTGAGCATGAAAGCCATTATGAATCCTCCCGTGAAAGGAAAATCCCCTTCTCAGGAGATTGATGCGATAATTAGGGAGCCGGGCGACTGGCGCGGCAGGAAATTATCACAGCTGCGCACTTTGATCAAGAAAGCCGACCCTGCCTTGGTTGAAGAAGTGAAGTGGAAAAAATCCTCAAAGCCAATGGGTGTCCCTGTTTGGTCTCACCACGGAATAATATGTATAGGAGATACTCTTAAGAACGCAGTAAGACTGACCTTCCCCAAAGGCGCTCGGGTAA
>DATKLQ010000565.1:0-5233 GCA_035542335.1 Ignavibacteriaceae bacterium
TTATATATTGCCTCAATCACCTTAAGATCACGGAGACCTTCTTCGCCGTCTGCATCCGATTTGGAGTTATCATTAATACATTTGCAGAATGTATCCATCTGGATCGCCTGCTGGTTTGACTCAGGCAAATTTAAATCGCCCTGATCAGTTCTCCCTTCTATACCTCTATAGTTGAAAGCAGGACTGAGCTCAAACCATCTTCGTCCCGAACTTAAGTAAAGCCTGTTCACTTCAGTTGAATAAGAGGTGAATGAATTGGATACAGCTCCTCCCGGAAATTCCATCTGCCATGTTATTGCCTCATCTACTTCCTTGAATTTTTCCGGATCGGTCTTATATTCCTGTGCCGTAACAGCGACCGGCTCTTTCCCGGTTGAATATCTTGCAGCCTGTAATGCATAAATTCCTACATCCATCATTGCTCCGCCGCCTGCCATGGATTTTTTCAGCCGCCATTGCGTGGGATCACCGATCTTAAAGCCGAACTCGGACTCAATATATTTCAAACCTCCGGCGTCTTCCCTGAACTTCATTGCAGCCAAATGATGAGGTTCGGCGTGTAAACGATAGCCGATAAATAATCTTACACCGGCATTTTTACATGCCTCAATCATCTCTTCACATTCTTTAGAGCTTAATGCCATCGGCTTTTCACAAAAAACATGTTTACCGGCTTTCGCCGCCCTTATTACAAAATCATGATGCATTGAGTTTGGGAGAACAATGTAAACCACATCAATTGATTTATTCTCTGCTATCCTGTCAAAGTTTTCATAATTATAAATATTTTTCTCGGGAATATTGTATCGGCTTTTCCACCTTTCAGCTTTTTCAGGAGTGCCGGTTACAATTCCGCTTAAGTAGCATAAAGAGGTTTCCTGAAGTGCAGGGGCAAGCTGATGTGTTGCGTAGTTACCAAGACCGACCAGTGCAATGCCAAGCTTCTTCTCATTAGAAAAAATCCCCGATAAATCCGGCAAAGAAGGGAGCACAAGCAGTGCCGAACCGGCACCTAGGGTTGAAATAAACTGACGACGGGAATATTTCATCTATTTTTCTCCGGAGATTTAGTTTAAGATTTTCATTGCGATTATCCCCGAAAATATGAAAAGAAAAGGTTAAGGCTTTATAATTTTTGTACTTCAAAGCACAATAATAATTCTTTAGAGGGCATTCAGATTAAAATTCTGCACTGATGCCGATCGAAGGTAAAATCCCGATTGAGGATTCTTCATCGGCCCGCATTTTCCTTTTATCCCACTTTATGCTTGTTGAATTCTTCCTGTTATAAATATTCTGTATGTCAAGGTAAGTAATTAAAGTCCATGAGGAAAAGTACCACCGTTTATCGATGCGGATATCCAGGCTGTGTGCTGATTTAAGTCTTCTTGAATTTAAATAATCGATGCGTTGTATTCCATTGGAACCGAAGGGAGTATATGGGCTCCCGGATGCAAACCTGAATTTCGCGGCGGCTTCCCAGAATGCATCTATCTTATAACCCAGGCTTAGATTTAAAAGCCAGTTCTGATCGTAAGTTCCGGATCTTTCAATTCCATCCAGCGAAGTATAATCAGCTTTACTGTAAGTAAGACTTAACAAACCGTAATAAGGGATTTCCGATAATTTTTTCTGGATTGAAATTTCTACACCCCGGGACTGACCGTATCCTGAAGAGACCAGGGGTTCAAGTCCGAAAGAAGTAAAATTCCCTTCGCTTCCTTCAAATCCTGCCCCGGTATTTGCGAGAACCAGGTAAGGCCGGGTTTTACTTGCAGGATAATCCGAATAAACTTTATAAAAACCTTCTACTTTTAACAGGGCATCTACTGCAATTCTTCGATCAAAACCTGCTATATATTGCTCTGCCCGGATCATATTCAAATCTTTATTGGTTTCAGATGCTTCAAGCCAGATGTAGGAAGGCGACTGATGATAAATCCCCGCACTGAAATTTAAATTTGTAAGCTCGTTCAATATATAAGAGAGCGAAACTCTTGGGCTGAACCTGAGCTTATTATTCAAAGCAGTGAAGATGTCGCCCCTGAAACCAAAGTTGAAGTTTATTTTATTAAACAAGAGACGGTTGTAATTAAAATATGCTCCTGCTTTCGTATAGCTGTTATTCGTTTTTAAATTTGAACCGGCTGTCGAATCACCGAAAGAAGTTTTAAAGGAAGGGAAAAAGATGTTATACTTTGTTTCAATTAATTTAAATGTTCCTCCTATATTCATTTCGGAATTGGCTGATGGTTTGTAAATGATATCGGCACGAACCATGTTTTCCTGTTCCAGAGATTTGTTTGAAAAGATCGGATTAAGCAGCAGGTCATTCTGCCTGGTAAAGTAGTCTATGTAATTCCGGCTTAAACCGATATTGAAAAATCCGTCTTTAAATAAATGCCGGTATGAAAATCCAGTTAAATATTGTACCTGATCCGATCCGAGCACAGATGAATTATCGAACCGCTGATCATCTGTACCATTAAAGAATTTTACATTATCAAATGCGCTGATGAAGAGGAAATTAAATTGATCGCCGGAATGAGGATTTATATTTGCTTTGAATAAAAGATCATAATATTCAGGCACAAAAGAGAAACCGGCAGCTTTAAAAATAAAATCCAGGTAGCTTCTTCGGGCGGAAAAAATAAAATTTGATTCGCCGGCAATGGGGCCTTCGAGGTTAAGACCGAATTGAGACGCAGAGACGGTCGCTTTCCCGCCGATCCGGTCTTCCCTTCCGTCACGGAGTTTTATAGATAGCACAGAAGAAATTTTATCTCCATACATTGAAGAGAACCCGCTGGTGGAGAAAGATGTCTCTTTAACAAAATCCAGGTTAATATAGCTTAAAGGTCCGCCGCTTACTCCCTGTCCTCCAAAGTGATTTATATTCGAAATTTCTATCCCGTCAATCAAATATAAATTTTCGGAGGGAGCACCGCCGCGGATTATCAAATCATTTCTGCCTGCATCGGCCTGCGCTACACCGGGTAAAATAGATAAGGCACGGATTACATCCTCAAATCCTCCCGGGCTTCTCCTTATCTCCTCATAGCTGAAATTTCTTATGCTGTTAACTTCGAGCGGATTATTACTAAAATAATCACCGGTTACCACTACATTTTCTAACTGAATAACCTGCTCGGCAAGCTCAAAATTAACTGCAGCAGGCTTTCCTGCCTGAACAATAATATCGGTTTTTGTTAAAGAATTATACCCTACAACCGAGGCTCTGATCTGATAGGTATTGTAAGGCACTCCTTCAATCCGGAAGAATCCATTCTCATTTGAAGCGGCACCATAGTTCGTACCGATGATTAATATATTCGCAAAGGGCAAAGGTTCATTTGTCTGAGCATCAGTAATACGCCCGTATACAGTTCCATTTTCCTGGGCAAAAGTCAAATGATAAATAAATAATGAAACTATTGATGCCGTAAAAAGATTGATTATTTTCATAATTTTTTAATTAAAGAAAAAATCCCCGCAGTTATAAGCGGGGATTTAATCGGATAATGCTAATTAAAATAGAAGTGGAATCCTACATTACTAAAGCTAAGTGCTCTTAATGCTGAAATGCCCCATTTGCTCTCGTCGGTAGGATCGCTTAACTGCTCAAACTGCAATCCGTGACCGACGGAAAGCGAGAACTGCTCAGATGCGAACCATTCAACACCGAGGTCTGCGGTAACGATAAGTTTTGACCTGGATTCACTTCCTACTGTTCTGGCATTTGATTGGAATTCGACCCCGGGTCTAATAAAGAAGTTTGCATCTCCTGCTTTCACAGCGTTAAAAACAATACCGGCATTCAGATGAAACCTGTCTTTGGTGCTTTCAAGGAAATTTTTATCTGCATAGCCGAGACCGAGATCGAAACCTATCACAGGATTAACCCATAGGCGTCCTCCCACAGGTGCGGACATGGAATACCAGCCGAGACCGAACTTAGGGGCGGACTGTGCAAATACAATCGCGGAGAACAGAACGGCAAATAAAGCCAAATATATTTTTCTCATTTTTCTTCTCCTTATCTGCCGGATACAGGTTTGAGATTTGGCTCAGCAGAGTTCAGATATAAACCAAGTCTGGCAACCTGGTATACGGCTGAAATTCCGACAAGAATATAAACTATCCTGCTTATGGCGGTCATTTCTCCGAAAATTGCCGCAACAAGATCGAATCCGAATGCCCCTACGAGGCCCCAGTTTAATCCGCCGACAATTATAAGAATCTGCGAGATGAGATTGAGATTTTTCATTTTACTGCTCCTTTTTTTTGGTTTTTGTTTATGATTTATTTTTTATAAAAAACTCTTTATATCATTTATTGAATTAAGCACTGCACGGCAGCCCAGGGAAGAAGAGCTGAATTTTTGAACGTACTTTCCTCCGGCTATGACTTCGGATTTTACTGCTGCGGCAGTCTTCGATAATTTTTTCATATTACTGATAAATTCTTCTTCAGGAAGGACCTGAGAGGTGGAAGAGATAAAAACAACTGAAGGTTTTTCTTTTTTTACCATTTCCCGAATAGAATTAAAGGGCGTTGCAGCTCCAAGATAAAGAACTTCATAGCCGTTCAATTCAAGTTCATAAGCCAACGACTGAATACCGAGCTCGTGATATTCTCCCTCAGAACATGCACAAAGCACCTTGATATTCTTCTTTTTCCGCTGAGGAAGATGCACAAAAAGTCTGGCAAGTGCTGTTTTTACAGCACCGGAGGCCAGGTGTTCATTTTCGATATTGATTTTCTTTTTTTCCCACCTGTAGCCGATCTGTTCAAAAGCAGGCTGAACTATTTCATCAATCAAACTGCCGAACCTGATCCTGTTTTTTAAAAGATAAATGAAAAGATCAAATAAACCGTCTCTGTCTCCCTGCAATGCTTCTTCCATTACGACTTCACTTATTTGATCCATATTCCTGGTATATAATGCAAAGCCGACTTTATCCAGCTGGGATTTACTAAGAGGTGTAGAAACCCCGGAAACCGGGATACCGTTTTTGCTGCCAAAATCTTCGATATCTGCCAAGGTGTATTTCCTGTGACCGCCCAAGGTTTTTGTACACTTCAGACGCCCGCTTTCCGTCCACCTTTTTATAGTTGTTTCCGTAACGGAGAGTAAAGCGGCAGCTTCTCTCGTTGATATGTATGTTTGCTTCATGTTCGTTATATTCATTATGTTCGTTTTGGACGATTCAAAAATAAATCTAAAATAGTC
>DATKLQ010000566.1:0-6906 GCA_035542335.1 Ignavibacteriaceae bacterium
AAAGCCAATGGGTGTCCCAGTTTGGTCTCATAACGGAATAATATGTATAGCAGATACTCTTAAGAACACAGTAAGACTTACATTTCCCAAAGGTGCCCGGGTAATGGATCCAAAGAAGCTGTTCAATACTCGTTTAGACAGCCGCACAGTCCGGGCTATAGACTTCCTGGAAGGTGATGTTATAGATGAGCCGGCGTTAAAGACACTCATTCTTCATGCAGTAGAATTAAATACGCAGAAAAGTGCATAAGGAGTAAAATGAATTAAGGAATTCCGGGAGTTCCTGAACTAATTTTTTTGAATAAACACCCAGGAGAAGTAAATGGAATGCTGCCAGGCAGACGGCCTTGAAGAGTTCATGAATAAGAAACTAGCGGCAAGGAATCTCGAAAAGTACCGGAAGAACGGTCCGGCAAAAACTACGAATCTTTTACTTAGAGGCTTGATGGAAGAAGGCGTGTCAGGCTTGACCCTGCTTGATATCGGCGGCGGTGTAGGTGTTCTGCAGAATGAACTACTGAGAAACGGTGTTGCTGAAGTTACAAGTGTTGATGCTTCGAGCGCTTACCTTGAGGCAGCCCGGCAAGAAGCAATACGCCAGGGTCATCTTGATCTTATTAAACAGCGCCATGGCGATTTTGTTAAAGCTGCAGAAGAGATTGAAAGGGCGGACATAGTAACTTTAGATAGGGTAATTTGCTGCTATGATGATATGGAAAGCCTTGTAAAGCTTTCTGCTTCACATGCATTAAAGCTCTATGGAGTTGTTTATCCGGATAATCGCTGGAGGAACCGTATTTTAACGATTATTGAAAATTTTTTTCTCCTTTTAACAGGAAGCCAGTTTAGGATATTTAATCATCCAGTGGAAAATATCGAAAAGATAATCAGGGAGGAAGGATTGGAGCGGTATTTTGTCCAAAAGACTTTTATTTGGCGGGTTCATGTCTACCGGCGAAAAAGCTGATAAAAATTCATCTCTCTTTACGAGTCCATTTGCATCATAATCGTAGTTCGTTATCTGCAGAATGATCTCAACATTATTCCATGCTGTTTTAAAATAATTGCTTATTTAAAGATGCTCGAAGTACAAATTATCGATATAACAAAAGCCCCAATCCTCTCCGGGTTCAAAAGATTTAATTACAGGATGCCCGGATCCATGGAAATGCCTGGTTGCATGTTTGTTCTTTGATTGATCACAGCATCCTACATAACCGCAGGTTTTACATATCCGAAGATGTACCCATGCATCTCCCGTTTTTAAACAATCCTCGCAGCCTTTTGAGCTAGGAACTACTTTATTCATCTGCTTAATATGAATGCAGCTTTTCATATCTCCGAAAATAAATTATTGGGATATGATATTATTTGCCTTTGAACAATCCTTTTATATTCCCCATTTACCATTTTCCATCAGTCTGCGTCCCGACTGTTGTCGGGACTTCGCCTGACAGGTTTTCCATCTTCCATTTTCCATTTACCATTTTCCATTCGTTATTGCCTGCTCCGGAATCAAATTAAATTATTTACTCTAATATGTTTTAATTATTCATATTTCTTTTTTAATTTTCATTTGTATTTCTTTCAAAATTTTGCCAAGATGAAACTTTAATCCGGCCCTTCAAATAAAGCTGTTAACTGAGATTCTCAGCTTCTTTTCTTTTTAAAAACCATTTAAAAAATTTTTATGAATAATTGGAAAAAAGATATTACTCTTTTCCTGACGGGTCAGACCATTTCTCTCTTCGGATCACTGCTTGTTCAGTATGCAATCATGTGGTACGTAGTTCTGCAG
Organism: Ignavibacteriaceae bacterium; assembly: GCA_035542335.1. Classification (GTDB taxonomy): domain Bacteria; phylum Bacteroidota; class Ignavibacteria; order Ignavibacteriales; family Ignavibacteriaceae; genus DATKLQ01. Next base: position 1,799 of record DATKLQ010000566.1, read on the forward strand.
ACAGGATCCGGCGCAATGATGACGGTATATATTATAGCCGGTCTGCTGCCTACTTTTTTTATTTCTCCCTTCGGCGGAGTCTGGGCCGACCGTTTCAATAGAAAGTCATTAATTATAATCGCAGATTCCGGCATTGCACTGGCTACTTTAATTTTGGCAGTTTTGTTTTTCTCCGGATTTAAAGAGATCTGGCTTATTTTTCTGGCGGCAGGCATCCGTGCAGCCGGCGCCGGTATCCATACACCCGCTGTCGGTGCTTTTATACCCCAGATTGTGCCGTCTGCAAATCTTACCAGGATCAACGGGATTTACGGAAGTATGCAGTCTGCGATGATGCTTGTCTCGCCGATGGCAAGCGCTGCGCTCCTTACATTTACCAGAATTGAGCTGATATTTTTAATTGATGTAGTAACTGCAGCAATTGCGGTTTCAATTTTAATTTTTCTGCTTCGCGTTTCCCCTCATCAAAAGGCTCTTGAAAAGCAGAAGACAGCTTATTTCAGAGATATGCATGACGGTATTATCTATATTAAGAATCATAATTATATAAAAAGCTTTTTTATATTCTTTGCAGTCATGCATTTTCTAATTGCACCGGTTGCATTTTTAACTCCGCTGCAGGTAACGCGCAGCTTCGGAAAGGAATTCTGGCGCCTTACGGCGATTGAAGTCCTGTTCTCTTTAGGAATGACTGTGGGAGGAGCCATTATTGCTTCCTGGGGAGGTTTTAAAAATAAAGTGCATACAATGATAACTGCAATGCTTCTGATAGGGATCTGCACGCTGGCATTCGGAGTATTGTCGGACTTCTGGATTTATCTTTTCCTCATGCTGATAATCGGAATTTCGCTGCCGATGTTTACCACTCCTTCAACTGTTTTAATTCAGCAGAAGGTCGAGCAGAATTTCCTGGGAAGAGTTTTCGGGGTTTATGGAATGATCTCCAGCTTTATGATGCCCATGGGTATGCTGCTGTTCGGCCCGATTGCGGATTCAATTAAAATAGAATTGATGCTGATTGTAACCGGTATTCTTTTGTTTTTAGAAGGATTTGTTTTGTTCGGCAGTAAAGAGCTTGTTAAAGCAGGAGAACCGGCGATGCAGGATGCTTGATGCTGGATACTGGATGCTGGATACTGGATGCTGGATAAAGATGGAAGATATTTGATAGTTGATGGCCTGCCACGGCGAAGTCCGACTTTGTCGGACGAAGCCGGGATGCCGGATACAGGATGACCATGGTTGATGGGAGATCGGAGGTCATTCCGAATTTATTTCGGAATCTTCCTCCGGCCGAACGAGAAAGATCCCGAAACAAGATACTGAAACAAGATGTTGAAACAAGTTCAACATAGGGTTCAGTACAGGGTTCGGCATGACAAACTCCTCGGAGCTTTGTGTTGATTAGTTTAAGTATCGAAATCCCTGTGTCTCCGCTTAAATTTATTATTTATTGAGGAAAGTTATTTAATTAGATCGCCGTTGATACTCTACGAGGATCGATATTCTTATTCAGATAAGTTACAATAGTTGAATATCTACTATGTTCAGGTAGCTGCTTTATCGGACTATATAGCTGCTTCCTGCAAAAAACATCGTAGATGTTTTATTATTGCACAAATGAAAAACCACCAAAAAATATAAATCCTCGTAGAGGATTAACAGATTAAATATTTTTTACATATGGATAATATAGAAGCATACAACCAATGGTCTGAAGATTATGATAAGACCATTAACAAAACAAGAGGCCTGGAAGGAATGGCAATCCGGAAAGTGCTGGAGAAAATTTATTTTAAAAATGTTCTGGAGATAGGATGCGGCACCGGGAAGAATACGGAATGGCTTTTATCTAAAGCAGAAAGGATCATCGGAGTTGATTTTTCCGAAAAAATGCTTGAGAAGGCTGAAAAGAAAATTAAAAACAATAAAGTTAAGTTCGTTCAAGCTGATATCCGCAATGAGTGGAATTTTGGAAATGATTTTGATTTGATTACATGCAGCCTGGTTCTCGAGCATATTCAAGATCTAAATTTCATTTTTCATCAGGCAAATAGATCATTGACTAAAGGAGGATATTTTTATTTAGGCGAGCTTCATCCCTTCAAGCAGTATTTGGGAACAAAAGCAAGATTTGAAACAGAGAACGGTTTGCTTGAGCTGGAATGCTTCACTCATAATATTTCAGAATTTATCAATGAAGCTGATAAAAATGATCTTGAGTCAGTTGATTTGCAGGAATGGTTTGATGAGGATAAAAAAAGTCCGGTTCCGAGACTGCTGACAATGGTGTTTAAGAAAAAAGAATTATGAAAATATAAAGGAAAGTAATTGTGTTCGATATTCGGTCGTAGGCTCCGTCAGAGTCTACGGACTCTGACGAGTATTGATTATTCAACATTCATTATTAACGGCTTTGGTTAACCTTTTGCACTGAAAATTCAACTCTTTCTTCAAGTTTCTTTTTTAAATTTTTCCTAATATCATTTTTAATTAGTAATTTGTTATTATAAGTTCATTTATTGAACCGCGTTTTCCTGCATCGCAGTTGATCATCCGGTTAGCTTTAACGCGTTTAATCCTAAATCCTTTAAATGCTTTTTCAAAAAAATTATCATCCGGATTTTCATTCTTCGGATCTGAATTGCTCAGCAGTAACTTATTATTATTTATTCCTAATTCTTTAAATAACCGGGCAAGCCTTAATTGATCTTCTTCTCCAAAGTCATATTTGCTGTAGGAAGTGAAATTTGCGGTTCTGCTCAAGGGACGGTACGGCGGATCAAAATAAATGAATGAATTATGCCTGATATTTTTCTTTATCCGCTCAAAATCAGTTAAACCTATTTCGGCTACCTGAAGAGTTTCCGAAACCCTTAGGAGATTGTCTTCATTCAGAATATCCGGATATTTATACCTTCCAACAGGCACATTAAACTCTCCTTTTTTATTTAATCTGAATAACCCGTTATAGCAGGTTTTATTCAGAAATATCATCTGCGCTGCCCTGTCTATCCATCCGGATGAATAGCTTGAAAAATCAATTCTGGATTTTTCTTTATTGTACTTATCTCTGATTCTGTAAAAGTAGGACTCCTTTTTATTATCATTAATAGAATAATATTCATGCTTAAGATTCTTTAAAGTATCAATTAAAGATAGGGCATCATTTTTAACTGCATTAAAGGTCAGTATTAATTCTTCATTAATATCGGAAAGAAAAGCTCTCTCAATCCGGTAGTTCTGTGCAATAAAGAAGAATACGGCGCCGCTGCCTAGAAAGGGCTCATAATAATTTTTAATTTCCCCGTTTTTTAATTCGGCCGGAAAATACTTGATAAATTGTTCAAGGAGGTGGGTCTTCCCTCCCGCCCATTTTAAAAACGGTTTAGCGTATTTCTTTTCTAGAAGCTGCATATCCTCAATTCGTAAAATAAGGAATATGAAAATTAAAAAAGAGCGGAAAATTTAAAAGTTGGCAGATGAACCATATGAGACTCACTTCAAAAGTGAGTCTCATATGTAAGCTCTACTTCTTCTCGTTCAAAATTCTATCCGCGGCAATTACTGAAAACATATAGTAGCAGGGCGCAGTAATAATATACTCTCTTTCCTGCCACAGGTACGGCCATACTTTGTCTTCGGCAAAATCAGGACTAACTAAATTAACTGCATTCCAGAATGTTCCGCCGGGAATATAGCTCCAATCTGCGCGGTTAAAGCCGTATGCAACTGTCGGGGAGTTTGCTCCAACTCCGGAAACCAGACTGTTCGTAGTGCTGCCCGGCCTGCAGCCGAGCAGGAAGTTTATAACGTTGTACATATACTCTGCGGGATATAAATCAGGCCAGTACTTATATAAGAAATACTGCTGGTAGGCAACGTACTCAGCATTAGATAGCGGAGAACCAAAAGGGGAACTCTTCAGCATTCTCTCAATAACCGGTTTAAATGCCGCAGCGGCTGCATTAACCGAATCTTTAAATTCCATGCAGTCAATTTTATTTAAGATACCGCCCAATGCCCAGCCGATCCAGGCAAAATTGTACCTTAGATCCTGGGACATCCGGCAGAGTTCTTCTTTATATTCCTTCTTATCTGCTGCAAGTATTAATTCAACGAGAGTCTGCATTTTCTGAGATTCAGCCCAGCGTTCCAGCCAATCGCCGTAGTCTTCATTATCCGCACCTCTGATTTCTTTATTCTTCTGCCAAAGATCTTCAGCGGCACTCAAACATTCATTCGCCAGCTTCAGATCATATCCTTTCAGCACGCGTGATGCGGCAGCCAGAGCCGCTGCACCGCTAAGCTGCCAGGTAGAGTTCGTTTCCATGAATACAAGGCGGTCATCCAAATCAGGTGCAACCAACTGAACCTCCTGGTGGTTTAGTTCAGGATCAAAAATATCGGAATACCTGTTTGCAACTTTTTTATACCATAGCTCATCAATTTTCGATGCCTTCTCCAGCATTTCTTTATCATCAAAAACTTTATTATCGCTGTAAGTTGAGGGATCCCCGAGATGCACATACTGCCTTAAAGTCGGAACTATAATCCCCCGGTACAATTTTCCCATTGTACGGTAGCCTGCTAATATTGTAAGCACGCCGTGCTCAACCTGCTGGAGTATATCATTCTTCCCGTCCGGCTGATGAATCTCTACAAGGCGGTTTTTCTGATCGATTAATGTCTCATCATAGTTTGTCCCGAATTCTTCATAAATATAGGCAAGGGCTAAGACAGTCTGTGCCTGCGACTCAATTCTAAGATCATCATCTCCTGCATCATGCCAACCGCCGACATTTAACCCAGGAACATGTTCAAGAGGTTTGAATTGTGATAATGTTGAAGTTTCCCCTTCATTATTATATCCGTCAAAATGCCGGATGTGCAGCGGCATCATAAGAGCATCATCGAGATGACATGCACCGTGCCAAACGCGGTATTTTTCATTCACCCTCATATGACACATCTGGACAGGCAAAAAATATTCAATTGTCGGCTGCCAGACATGACGTTTGTATATATCTTTATTGATTCCAAAAATATTTGTAGTGAAATCTCCGTACTTAACTTCATACATCCCTTCTTGCACTACTTCAGAGAAA
>DATKLQ010000567.1:0-5860 GCA_035542335.1 Ignavibacteriaceae bacterium
TCTTTTTGAATCATCATTGCAGGCTGAACTCGCCGGGAAATTGTCCCGGCTGTCGGGACTGGATTATTCGTTTTTCTGCAACTCCGGCACTGAAGCAGTAGAAGCAGCAATTAAATTTGCCAGGAAATATGGAGACGGCAAATTTCATATTATCACTGCATTAAACAGTTTTCACGGAAGGACCTATGGCAGCCTTTCCGCAACCGGCCAGCTCAAGCTCCAGGAAGGTTTCGCTCCTTTACTTCCCGGGTTTTCTTATGTACCATATAATGATATACGCGAAATCGAAAAAACATTTAATGAAAATACTATTGCTGTTTTAATGGAGCCTATACAGGGCGAAGGCGGAATAAATATACCTGACGAAAATTATCTTAAACAAATTAGGGATTTCTGCGATTCGAAAAATATACTGATGATCCTGGATGAAGTGCAGTGCGGATTGGGCAGAACCGGGAAATTTTTTGCTTACCAGCATTCTGGAATAATGCCGGATATTGTAACCATTGCAAAAGGACTTGCAAACGGGATACCCATTGGTGCGGTAATATGCAGTAAACAAATAGGAGATCTGATAAAGCCCGGCAATCATGGTTCTACTTTCGGAGGGAATCCAATTGCTGTTTCGGCTGCAATAAAGGTAGTTGATCTGATAGATGAAAAATTATTAAAAGAAATAGATAGATTAGGCGGAATTTTACTGAACTCCCTCTATTCTCTTAATCTCTCAACAATAAAAGAAATCCGAGGAAAAGGATTAATGATTGGAATTGAATTTAATGAAGGATACAGTGCAAAAAAAATTGCGGCAAAATTAATAGAGCATGGAGTTGTTGTAGGAACGTCGGGTGATACGGTTTTGAGAGTGCTTCCGCCGTTTATTATTTCCGAAAAGGAGATAATGAAATTCCTTAGCAGGTTCAGAAAAGTAGCTGAATCTTTACCTGAAATTAATAACAATAATCGGGTGTTTTAATGTCAAGTAAGCTGCGGAGATTAATTAGGATAAAAGAACTGCTTAATAACCGCTATATTGCTTCTCATGAAGTGCTGGCAAAATTGCTGAACGATGAAGGTCTTCCTGCAACTCAAGCCACTCTCAGCAGGGATTTTGCCGAGCTCGGGGTAATAAGGATAAACACCGAAAAAGGCCCTAGGTACGTTCTAGATGCACAGGAATCGGGGAAGCAGATTTCAAGGCTAATCGGATTTGAAATCCTCAGTGTGCACCATAATGAGCATCTTATTGTAATTCGCACCCTTGCAGGCCGTGCACAGGGTGTTGCCCATTATATAGACCGTTTAAATAAACATGAAATACTTGGTACCGTAGGCGGCGATGATACGGTGATTGTCATACCCAGCAGTCAGAAACATTTAAATGAGCTTTTAAATTTTATAAAAATAATGATGACCGAGCAAAACGGTTTAAAACAATTAACTTAATGCCCTTTGGCGAATGAAAGGAGAAAAAATGAAAATAGTCGTTGCTTATTCCGGAGGATTGGATACATCTGTAATAGTCAAATGGCTTATAGAAAAATATAATGCGGAGATTATTACCGCAACCGGGTTCTTAGGACAGGTAAATGAAATAAAAGGCCTAAAGGAGAAAGCAGCAAAAACTGGCGCCTTAAAATCCTTTGTTTACGATCTGAGGGAAGAGTTTTTAACATCTTATGTTTGGAAAGCATTAAAAGCAGGTGCGCTCTATGAAGGTGAATATCCGATGGCTACTTCCATAGGAAGACCTCTTCTGGCTAAAATGCTCGTTGATACGGCAGCCCAGGAGAATGCAGACGCTGTTGCACACGGCTGCACCGGTAAAGGAAACGACCAGGTAAGGTTCGAAGTCGGTGTCCAGTCTCTTGCACCTCATTTGAAAGTCATTGCACCTTTGAGGGAATGGGAATTCAGAAGCAGGGAAGAAGAAATGGAATATGCATTGAAGCATAAAATCCCAGTGAATGCAACAAAGAAGTCTCCCTACTCCATTGATGAAAATCTGTGGGGTATTGCAGTTGAGTGCGGGGCACTCGAAGATCCCGAAGCTGCTCCCCCGGATGATGCATACCAGATTACTGTTGATCCTAAATATGCACCCGAGAAATCTGTCGTAATAACAATCGGTTTTGAAAAAGGCATACCGGTTTCTTTGGATGGAATTGAACTGGGAGCCGTTGCCCTAGTTACCCAATTAAGGGATATCGGGGCAGCACACGGAATCGGCAGGCTGGATTTAATTGAAAACAGAGTTGTGGGAATTAAATCGAGAGAAGTTTATGAGGCTCCGGCTGCGGTTATTCTACATGCTGCACATAAAGAACTGGAAAAGCTTATTCTGGATAAGGAAACTTCAAGGTTTAAGCAGCATGTCTCTGTTATATATGCTAATCTAATTTACGACGGACTCTGGTATTCTCCCCTCTTCAAATCTCTAACTGCTTTTATCGATTCCACACAGGAAAATATGACGGGGGAAATAAAATTAGAGCTTTACAAAGGTACAATTAAAACACTCTCAAGAAAATCAATCTATAGTTTGTATAGTAAAGAGCTTGCGACTTATACTTCCGATGATAAATTTGATCATAAAGCTTCGGAAGGATTCATTAAAATATACGGCCTTCCATATAAGACAATCTCGGTAGCTAATAATGCACTTAAAGAAAAAGAAGAGGTTACTGCTTAATGTTATGGGGCGGCAGGTTTAAAAAAGAGCTGCATCCGAAAGCATTAAAATTTTCGTCTTCCTTAGATGTTGATATAGAGCTGATTCTTGAAGATATTCAGGGGAGCAAAGCTCATGCACAAATGCTCTCAAAGGTTAAAATTATTACCCAATCTGAAAAAAAGGAAATACTGCTGGGCTTGATCAGGATTGAACAGGATTGGAAGGAAGGGAAATGGATTCCTGATCCTGGAAAATATGAAGATATTCACTCTGCAATAGAATCAAGATTATTTGAATTAATCGGAGAAACCGCGGGAAAACTTCATACGGGCAGAAGCAGAAATGATCAGATTGCCCTTGATCTTAAATTATGGATTAGGAAAAAAACAGATGCTCTTCCAAAATTAATTAAAGACCTCCAGGTCATCCTTGTTGATTTAGCTTCCGGAAATATTGAAACTATTATTCCTGGTTATACTCATCTGCAGCGTGCGCAGCCTGTATCGCTTGCTTTTCATTTCCTGGCTTATGTTGAAATGCTCGAAAGGGATTTATCAAGGCTGGAATTCATTAAAAGCAGTTTAAATACATCTCCTTTAGGTGCCGGTGCTTTAGCCGGTTCTACGCTTCCTCTCGACCGGGATTTTACTTCCACAATGCTCGGGTTTGATTCTCCTTCCAACAATGCATTGGATTCTGTTTCCGACAGAGACTTTGTTATAGATACTTTAAATGCAAGTACAATCGGGATGATGCATTTGAGCCGTCTATCGGAAGAGATTATACTTTGGTCTTCCAAAGAATGGAGCTTTATTGAACTGGGGGATGAGGTTTCAACCGGTTCATCCTTAATGCCTCAAAAGAAAAATCCGGATCTCGCCGAATTAATTAGGGGAAAAACAGGCAAAGTATATGGAAATTATATTTCATTTGCTGCAGTAATGAAAGGGCTTCCATTAAGCTATAACAGGGATATGCAGGAGGATAAAGAACCCCTTTTTAATTCTGTTAAAATTTACTCCGAATCTCTTGAAATAATGACCATAATTCTTAAAAATATAAGAATTTATAAGGAAAGATTTAATAAAGAACTTAGTGGAGACTTTTCAGTTGCTACCGATCTTGCCGAATGGCTGGTTCTAAAAGGAATGCCTTTTAGAGAGGCGCACATAATAATCGGGAATATTATAAAAGCTCTTGAAGAAAAAACAAAAGATTTTAAGGATGTTAATTTGGAGTTTTTGAAGAAATTCAGCCCTCTTTTTGATAAAGAATCCCTCAAATATCTTGATATCAATACGGCATTATCAAAGAAAAAAACTAAGGGTTCCCCTAATCCCGAGCTGGTTAAAGATCAAATAGCCCGCTGGAAAAATAAGTTGAAATCCTGAATAGAGCCGGAACCAAAATACTTCCAAAGTACATAGCAAGAATTTATCTTTCATGTTTATATGAATTGTAAATTATAAAATATTCCTGCAGCCATTCCTCAGAATTTTTTTCATTTAATGAATCGGAATTATTTTCCAATCTCAGTTTAAAAACCTTCTTTATTTCTGTATTTTGCTTATCAAGAGTAATTTTTGACTCGAAAAAATTTTCGTAAGGCGATATGATTTCTTTTTCTTTCATATATAAATAACTCCTAATTATTATCTTATATGAATCTAAAATCCTATTATTAACTAATGTTTATCTTATCATTAAATTAATGTAAAAGGTATTCGGATGCCTGAAAAAAAAATTATCGATCTCAGATCGGATACGGTTACCAAACCATCTAAGGAAATGAGAGAAGCAATTGCTGCTGCTCCTGTAGGTGATGATCAATTCGGCGAAGATCCCACGATGAATTTACTTCAGGAAAAAACAGCGGATCTGTTGGGCAAGGAGAGGTCGCTTTGGCTCCCTTCGGGCACAATGGCTAATCAAGCCGCACTCAGAAGCCTTACCAAACCCGGCGACGACGTTATTGTCTGCCGGGACTGCCATACTTACATAAATGAAACGGGAGCAAGCGCCGCAAATTCAGGTATACAATTCACGGAGATAGGTGCTAAAGGTTTCTTTAATTTGGAAGAATTTCTGCAGGCCGTTAAACCTGCCGGACATATTCTATACCCGCCGACTACTTTGGTTGAAATAGAAAATACCCACAACCGTTCCGGCGGTACCGTATTCCCGGCAGAGGAGGCCGTAAAAATATGCAAAGCCGCAAAACGAATGGGATTATCTTCATACTGCGACGGGGCAAGATTATGGAATGCAGCAGTTGCCGGCGGTAAATCTGTCAAGGAGCTTGCAGAACCTTTTGATCTAGTTGCAGTGGCTTTCTCGAAAGGTTTGGGCGCACCCGGCGGATCGGTATTGGCCGGCAGCAAAGAATTAATTCAAAAAGTTCACCGGTACAGGAGAATGCTTGGAGGGGCAATGAGACAAGTAGGTATATTTGCGGCAGCCGGTTTGTATGCACTAGAGCATAATATTAATAGGCTACAAGAAGATCATAAAAATACAAAGATGATTGCAGAATGTCTTGCAGGCTGTAAAAAGGTTATATTAGATCCGTCGGCTGTACAAACAAATATTTTGATATTCCAATTGGAAGCAGGCATTGATGCCAATACGGTTGTTGCAAAAGCAGCCGAAAAAGGAGTCCTGATGTTTGCACTTGGACAAAAAACCATACGAATTGTAACACATCTCGATGTAACGGCAGAGCAATGCAATAAAGCAGCCGATATTCTAACCGCAATTATAAATGAGATGTAAGAAAATCACTGAATAGAATTAAAAATTTTTCTCTAAATAGTTCTCTTTATCTTTCTCTTTATCTTTCTCTTTATCTTAAATAAAGGAGGTTCGAATGGTTTCAATATTTACCCTGTGGCTTCCTATACTTTTATCTGCGGCTGCTGTCTTTATAATAAGTTCAATCATTCACACTCTTTTAGGCTATCACAACAGCGATTTCGGCAAAGTCCCTTCCGAAGATCAGCTTATGAGCGATTTACAAAAATTAAATATTCCCCCCGGTGACTATTTAGTTCCCTGCCCCGGAAGCAACCGCCAGAGGAAATCTCCAGAATTTCAGGAGAAAATGAAAAGAGGACCGGCTGCTCTTATAACTATTTTCCCTATGCCCGTGAAAATGCTGCCCAGCCTGGTTTCCTGGTTTTTATACTG
>DATKLQ010000568.1:0-10427 GCA_035542335.1 Ignavibacteriaceae bacterium
TTCTTTTTCTTCGGGTATGAGGCATTTAAATAAATGTACCATAAAAAGTAGATCTGGGCAACGGTATACATAATTACCACTATAAAGGAAATAATATAAAAAGGCTTGCGCATCCTTTCAGCTTCAAACCACCAGCTTAAATACAGTAAGGAAAATAAAAATCCTACTGTAATTAAAAACAGCATAAACTTTTTCTTTTTTAAGCTTAGATCTATAGCCATAAAATTCAAGAAGTTTTATAAAGAATTTTAGGAGATCGATTTGAGCGGGAGCCGTATTTTGACATTCCTTTATTATTTCTCAATCTCCAAATTGATCGAACTAATGCAAACGGGCCTAAAATATTTCCAAAGATTTCAATTGCAGTAAGAATAATAGGATAATTTGCCTGTCTTAAAAGCCTTCTTTTTATTTTTAAGATGTTTGATAAAGGCAGCTCATAAAATATTCTTACCAGACCTCTTTTATCTTTATCATTAAAAAATGTAAGCAGATTATAGGCTACATGACCTTTGCTGTAATTAAATATCTGCTTATAAAATTCTCCTATTTCCTTTCTATGTTTGTGAAAAACATATGCGGACGGCTGATAATAAATGCTGTATCCCGCTTTTAATATTTTATAAAAAAGATAAGTATCCTCGCTGCAGCCGGAAGGAGTTCCTGCACCTAAAGCTTCATTAAGCAAACCGATTTTTTCATCCTTAAATATACTTGTCCTGAAAGCAGCATTAGCGGTTGCGCCGAGCTCCCAGGTGCGCAAGGCATAAATTCTATTTTTGTTAAACCATTCCCGGCCGTATTCTTTCGCGGTATCTCCTCTCCCCAATCCTCCATAGAGTTCAAACAACCTTTCAGCCTTAGTTTCCAGGTCAAGCGAAAATACATTTCCGGTTACTCCTGCTACTTTGTCATCATTAAACGGCTCAAGAAGGTTTTCCAGCCAGGAAGGGGAAACTATAACATCATCGTCAATACATACTGCAATTTCGCCGGTGCATTCAATTAATCCCCGGTTTCTTGCAGAGGATAATCCTTTCTTTTCTTCTCTAACAAGCTTTACGTTTTTGAATTCATTAACTACCGGCGGTGTTAGTTGAGAAGAAGGATTATTATCGACTACAACTATTTCTATATCTCTATCCGTATTCATATTTTTAAGAGAAACCAGGCAACTCGTGAGATCCTTAGGTCTATCTAAGGTCGGTATGATTATAGAAATTTTTGAAGTCTTATTTAATCTCTTAGGATTTGACGAATTTGGAAGAGGGGCAGCGGAAGTTAAAATAATTTCTTTAAAATTGTGTTCGTTTAATTTTCCGGTAAGCCCAAATTCCGAAGGAGAGATCGAACTGAAAATTTCTTCCTTCAACCTAGCATCGCTGATTGGAGCGTAATTATTTTTAATCTCTTTTTTGCATGCATACTTTTCATTAAGATAAAAAATAATTCTTGAGTTAAAATATTCTTCAAAAGAATTCTTATAATATCCGCTGTCATAAAGATCAATTGTTTTAAGGAGAGATCTTTTCTTAGCAGAATAATTCTTATAAAAGCTTCTAACCGGTTTGAATGGATATTTTTCTAAAGGCGAATTATACAGCCTGCTTAATTTACCGGCAATCTTTCTTGATTTAAAATATCTCCACGGACCTATAATTGAACCGAACAATTCTGCAGATATTAAATCAGCGGGAAAGGATCCCGGCTTCATAAAACTTAAAATTAATCTTCTTACGCTCCAATAAAAAAACCACCATAGGCCTAAATAAAACAGACGGAAACGTTCATCTTTATAAGCAATAAAGCTCCTGGTCAGGTATGCATAAAAACCGATTCCGTTGTTGCGTATCTGTGTTTTCAGCTCATCATAAGTAGTTCTATGCCGGTGGCGGACTACTGCATTGGGTTCATAAACCAGGGTGAATCCGGATCTAATTATCCTGAAGAACATTTCCAAATCGCCGCCGCCGTTTGCAGGGGTGCCTACATCAAGCGAAGGATCGAACAGGCCGGTTACCGCGAAAATTTTTTTACGGAATGCCATATTTGCGCCGGTGCCGAATTTTCCCGTCCCCCCGAAAAATTTTGCGGCTTTTTCCATTTTGCCGTTTTCATCAATTCCGGACCACCTGTACCAGGCTCTTTCAAATCCTCTCCCGAATCCTCCGTACCGTTCGAATAAAAATTCGGAATAATTTTCAATTTGATACGGGACTACCAATCCTGTAACTGCCATTACAGACGGCGATCCGTTAAAGAGCTTAACTATTTCAGCTATCCAATATTCATCGACCACCACATCATCATCCGTAAATGCAATAATTTCACCTTCGGCTTCCCTGACGGCCCGGTTTCTCGCCCAATTCAGCCCGGGTATAGATTCACAAAAGTATTTTAAAGTTTTGGACTTTCCTGAAGCATTACAAATTTTTTCACTGAATTGCTTTACGACATTTTTAGTGGAATAATCGGAGGGGGCATTATCGATAACAATTATTTCCAAATTCGGATATCTCAACTTTAAAAGAGAGTCTATACAAAGTTCAAGGTTTTCTGCTCTGTCACGGGTGCAAACTGCCACCGTTACCAAAGGATTATCCTTTACCGGATCGGCCGATTCTTTTTCCTTTATTATATTCTCGTATCTTTTCTGCAGAATTATGGATTCAATTTTTTTTGAATGCTTTTCGGCTAGACTTTTGATAATTTCATTTTTAGAAACAGATTGGTTTACAACAGGAACTTCGATAAAACCGATCGAGATATTATCCCATCTTACCAAGGCTTTCAGCAGCTTGTAATTTCCAATGATTCCCAAATCTCTCAGAGCATCAGCCGACGGAGAAATATTTATATCAATTATTTTAATGGGATCGAACATTAATTATCCGTTATGGTTTTTCTATATCGTTTTAGGGCCTCCTGTGCATTTCCGTCGAAACGGATTTTTCCTTCATCAAGCCAGATTACCCTTTTACAAACCTTAGCCACATCGGATTCATTATGTGAAACAAAGATCAAAGTAATATTATTCCTGCAGAGCCTTTCTATTTCCTTATAGCATTTCTGCTGAAACTCTGCGTCTCCGACCGCAAGTATTTCATCAATTATAAGAAGATCCGGATCCGCATTGATTGCAATAGCAAACCCAAGCCTGGCCTTCATTCCCGATGAATAATATTTAAGGGGGGTATCCAGAAATTTTTCCACCCCGGCAAATTTCACAATCTTTTTAAATTTTGCGGAAAGCTCTTCCTTAGGGAGGCCGTTAAAAACCCAATTCAGGGTTACATTTTCTCTGCCGGTAAGATCTTCATAAAAACCGACGCCCAACTCAATCAATGCAAGGCGCCTAGAGCAGTTTATATTTACGCTGCCTGCCGAGGGAGAATAAATGTCGGAGAATATTTTAAGCAAAGTAGTTTTCCCGGATCCGTTTCTTCCTATTATTCCTACCATCTCTCCTTTTTTGATCTCCAGGTTCAGATCTTTAAGTACATACCATTCGTATTTTTCTTTTGATTTCTGAAAAATTCTTGTGAAACTTTCCTTTAAAGATTGGCTCCTCTCATACCAGCGGAATTTCTTCGATAATCCCAAGCATTCAATAGCCAGACAGTTATTCATATCAGCTTATCTCTGCAAATACTTTTTTATACTTTCCGAAAACCAGCATACTGAATGCGGCAAAGAGAAATCCAGCCGTAAGGATTAAAGAAACGGATCTAAGGCTAGGCAGATCGTTGTAGTATAAGATATCGTGATAAAAAGTTAAAATGACTGCCATCGGATTCAGCTGGAAGATATAATGCCATTTCCCCGGAATAAAACTAATCGGGTAAAATACAGGTGTAAGGAAAAAAAGAAGAGTGGTACCGACATGCACAAGCTGCGGAATATCCCTGAAATAAACAGATGCGCAGGCAATTATCAAAGCAAAACCGAGAGTAACCAGAACCTGCAGAAATACTACTAGCGGGAGCATTATGATTATAGGAGAAAAATTGTATGCACCGGGAATCAGATTGATCACGATGAAATAAATAACCAGGGAAATTATAAAATCGAATAAAGGAACTGCAATATTGGTTAATACTAATATTTCTTTGGGGAAGGCAATTTTGGATATCAGATCTTTGCTGTTAATGATTGCCTCGCTGGAGTTGTTTAAAGAAGCCGAAAAAAAATTCCACGCTAAAAATCCAGGGATTAAGAAGAGCGGGTAATTAGGGATACCCATTCTTATAAAAATCGAAAAAACAAGCCAATAGGTTATTATATACAGGAAAGGATTCAGCAAAGTCCAGAAAAAGCCAAGAACCGATCCTACATGCCTAAGCTTAACAAAAGTCCAAAAAAGCTGTACTAAAAGCTCTCTGTACCGCCAAATTTGGTGTATCTGTTTTTTTAAACTGCTAAACATAACAAGTTTTTTGTATGGGAATAAAATGCCACCAAAATCCCTCCGGTTGTCCCAATTCCTATACCATCAAAAAAGCTTAATTAATATTCTTTATTCAGAAATATTAAATAAGAAAATAGTATAAAAATGAGATTTGGTCTCGTTATTTAAACCCGAAAGAAAATTAGAAATGTACCTCTCCCACTCCTTCGATATGGGCACGTCTTGTCATAAAAAACTAATCGAAATCCGACTATGTACTTATTAAAGCCCGTTTTTTATCTTAAAAGAAAAAATAGGTAAGAATATCGTGATTTCGTAAAATCAATATCACAATATAATTTCAGGAGGCTATTAAATCAATAATGCTTATAGACATATTGTATAATTCCCACTTTCTTCCCCTCATCAAATTTTATTTCCTCAACAATTCCGCCGGAATCATCATATTTAAACTCATATTTGTATGATAATCCTGATTCCTCATCATGAGTCTTTGCCGCAGCTTTTCTTCCTAGATCATCATAATCATAAGTTATTTCATATTCCGTATCTCCGTTGGGTTTAAGCCATCTTTCAACCAACAAATTACCTTGATCATCATACTCATACTCATAATATTCTTCAGCATTCCCCAGCATATTATACCTTGTAGATTTTATTTTATTACCGAAGGAATCATATTCATAAGTATATTTTTTATCCGGAATATCTGATTCATTATAACGGATGGATTCGATTCTCCTGCCGTTTATATCATATTTATAAGTGTACCTGTTCTCTATTTTGCCGCTGTCCCCGTAAATGACAGTTTCCACGGGAAAACCCTGTCGATTATATTTAACAGTTGAAATTTTCCCTTTGTTAACCAGCTTCCCTTCCCCGTTCAAATCAAAATCAAGCTTATCAATCAGCCTGATATTGGAAGAGGCAATATATTCCCTTTCTCTTCTCTCAACAGTTTTAAACATAGCAGGTTTTTTTACATCGGTCCGTTTATTATATTCCCTATCGGCAGTATTAATACTCGAGCTGCATCCGACAATCAAAAGAACGAAAACAATAATTGAACAGGAAAATATTTTTTTCAAATCAATACTCGATTTTTAGAAAATTTTCAGAATTAAAATAATGAAAGAGAATAAATTCAGATGTGAAGGCGATCTTCAATTTTTTAGGTTTGAATTCACAACTGGAGATTGTGGTAAGCTTCAAGAAGCCTTTTTTTGGTTATAAGCAGATCCTGGGAGATTACTTTAACTTCACCAAGGACAGGCATAAAGTTGGTATCCCCGTTCCATCTCGGGACAATGTGAAAGTGAAGATGTTCGTCAATCCCGGCACCGCTGATTTTTCCTATGTTAGCCCCGATATTGAATCCTTCAGGTTTAAGGACTTCGGTTAATGCTTTATAGGCTGCCTGAGTTTTTTTCATAATCTCAAGATTCTCTTCTTCCGTAAGAGATAAAAAGCCGTCGAGGTGCCGCACAGGTACAATCATTAAGTGGCCGTTATTATATGGAAAAAGATTCAGAACGGTGTAAGTAAGCTTTCCTTTATTTACAAGAAGATTTTCAAGGTCGTCAACACTTTTCCCGGCAAGTTCACATAGAACGCATGCATCGCTCTTTTTCTTCTCTTTAAATCCCTCAATATATTCAGATCGCCATGGCGACCAAAGATGATTCATGTTATTAAGCTTAATAATTAACAATTAACAATGAACAATTCTTTAATTGTACATTGTTAATTATTCATTGTTAATTTTGATAATTACTTATTTTCTTCTTCTCTCGACTTCTTATATTCCTCAATAATCTTCTGTTCAACCTCTCTAGGAACTTCCTCATAATAAGCGAACTGCCTTTTATGAATCCCTCTGCCCTGGGTAAGACTTCTAAGCTGGGATGAATACTTATACAATTCTGCCAGAGGTATATAAGCCTTGATTTTCTGAAAATGCCCCGCCGAATCCATTCCCAAAATTTTCCCGCGCCTGCTCGAGATATCTCCCATTACATCTCCCATAAATTCTTCCGGAACTGTAACCTCAAGCTCATAAATCGGTTCAAGAAGAACAGGTTTGGCTTCGAGGACTCCTTTCCTAAAGCACATGGCTGCCGCTATTTTAAATGACATTTCATCCGAATCCACCGTATGATAAGTCCCGTCGAACAGAGTTACCCTTATATCTACTACCGTATTCCCGGAGATTACTCCTTTCTGCATCGCTTCAACAATTCCTTTTTCCACTGCAGGAATAAAACGGCCGGGCACTACACCTCCGACAATTGCATCAACGAATTCAAATCCTTTTCCTCTTTCGAGAGGTTCAAGCTTGAAATGGACGTGTGCATACTGCCCGCGTCCGCCCGATTGTTTCTTGTGCTTATATTCGGCATCATGCACGACGGCCTTAATTGTTTCTTTAAAAGGGACTTTCGGCTCAACCAAATCGACTTCAACCCCATAGCGCTCTTTCAACCTTTTAACGGCTAAAGACAATTGAAGCTCACCCTGTCCCGATATTATTGTCTGGGATAATTCCGGATCGAATTTAACGCTGAAGGAAGGATCCTCCTCGTGAAGGGTATGGAGCCCATTTGCAATCTTATCTTCATCCCCTTTGGCTTTAGGCTGAATCGCCCCCCTGATTACCGGTTCGGGAAATTCGATAGGTTTTACAAATACCGCGAAATTCTTGGAAGACAGAGTATTATTTGTATGTGAATCTTTAAGCTTAACTACCGCACCCAAATCACCGGCTAGAATCCTTGTTACTTCATTACGGTTATGGCCGTTGAGGATCGAAAGCTGGCTTAGTCTCTCTGTTTTATTGTTAGTCTGGTTAACAAGATCAAGCCCTTGGTATACCGTTCCCGAAAATACCTTAAAGAGAGAGAGCTCGCCGACGTGCTGTTCAGATATGGTTTTAAAGATGAAAAGCACCGGTTCACCTTTCGGATCCGGATTTACCACTACGTTCTGTTTCCCGTTGAGCTGCAGAATGCTTTCTTCTCCTCCCCTGTCAACAGGCGAAGGAAAATATTTTGCAGCAAAATCCAAAAAGGTGTTCATGCCAACGGCTTTCACGGCTGACATTGCGAAAACAGGGGTAAGATTTCTTTTGAGCATTGCATCTTTAATGCCTCGCAGGAGCTCTTCCTCCGATAAAGTTCCTTCTTCAAAATATTTGTTCATCAGCTCTTCTGAGGTTTCGGCTACCTTCTCAATTAATTCAATCCTGTAGGCTTCAGCCTGGGGTTTTAGATCATCGGTGATATCCGATTCGGCAACTTTTCTTGTCCCGGCAGCATCGTATTTATATAACTTCATCTTTAAAATATCGACAACCGAATTAAAATTTACTCCTTCATGGGCCGGAAAAGTTATTGCAATTGCATTTGATGTAAGTCTTTCACGAGCCAGCGCCAGCGTATCTGCAAACCTTGAGTGCTCATTATCCACTTTATTTATGATTATAGCCGAAGGGAGCTTGTATTCATTCAGGAACGAATGGGTAATTTCCGAGCCCACTTCAATTCCTTCGGCAGACTTAAGCACCAATACCCCAGTATCGCTCACTCTCAGCGAGCCTTTCACTTCACCGATAAAATCAGAATATCCGGGTGTATCCAGAAAATTCAGTTTAACTTCATTCCATTCCAGGTGAAGCAGGGAAGACGATATTGAGATCTGCTTTTCTATTTCGTTGGGGGCATAATCCGAGACAGTATTTCCTTCCTGGATGTTGCCGATCCTGTTTATTTCGCCGGCAGTAAAAAGTAAAATTTCGACAAATGAAGTTTTCCCGCTTCCTCCGTGTCCGATAAGCGTGATGTTTCGTATATTCTCAGGATTATATTCTTTCAAGAAAATTCCTCCTAATTTTATTGGGTGCGCCTGCTGTCATGCAGGAATTAATTGCAGATTAATTCTCTTTCTGTTTAACCTAATTCGGAAAAAAGCAGAAAGACCAGATTTGTTTATTAATTTTTCCTGTAGGTATTCCAAAAAGCTTTGACCCCGTTGATCACTGCCGAGAAGTTTTTTACAACATCCAATACAGGCTCTTCAAAACCTCTCCTAAGCTTTTGTTCCAAATCCAAAATGGTCTCTACCCTGCTCTTCACATCGTTCACAATTTCTCTGGTCACTTCAAGCTGGCTACCGACTTCTTGTGACAGATGGTTAAGCTTTTCACTTAAATTTGTGGCGGAGGCAATTAAAGGCTTTATTTGTATAGATACCTCTTTAAGGTCGACCTCCGCATTATGAATAGAATTTGCCATCTTTTTTGCATAAAAAATTAAAGCAATGCATAATGCGGAAGCCGAGGCAATTAGAATAAGCAAAAAAACATCGAGAATAGACATTTGATTTTAATTTATGATGATTGTTTTGTTTCTTTATAAGCTTCGACACCGGCTTTAAATGCATTCTTCAAATTATTTTTTTCATTTTCCAAAGTCTGTTTTCCGGTATTTACTGCCTGTCCTACTTTTGATTTAGCATCCGTAAAAATCTTTTCCGCATCTTTCATAAGCTCATCGGATTTAATCCTTGCATCGCTAATCAGTTTTTCAGATTTCTTTTTCCCTTCGTTTATCATCATTTTTGCCCTGTCGCGTGCTTCTTCCAAATACTTTTCCGCCTCGTCCAGGTATTCGTCGGCTTTCGACCGGATATCGTTTCTAAGTTCCTTGCCGCTTTTCGGTGCATAAAGAAGTGCGAAAATAGCCCCGACGGCACCGCCCGCTAAAAACCCCATCAACAAACCTTTTCCGAATCCGTTTTCTTTAGACATAATTAATCTCCTTTCTAAAGAATAAAAAGTTTTAAAAAATAACAACCGCCTTCCTGAAAATCAAGAAAACAGCCTAAATTACCCATTCATTTCAATGAGCTATCTTAGATAAAATAATGAAAATAGAAATGATTTAATTGATTCAAATAACAATTCAGTTTCCTTATCAATCACATATTTTTAACTATTTCCGCAGCAAATTCGGAAGATTTAACCTCTCTCGATCCTTTCATCAAACGGGCAAAATCGTATGTAACTACTTTTGATTTAATTGTCCTGCCCAATGCTTTTTCAATCAGGGAAGCAGCTTTCTTCCATCCGAGGAACTCGAACATCATGACCCCCGAAAGTATTACTGATCCAGGATTTACTTTATCCAAACCGGCATATTTTGGGGCGGTTCCATGCGTAGCTTCAAAAATAGCATGATTATAGCTCATGTTTGCGCCGGGTGCAATACCTAATCCGCCGACCTGTGCAGCAGCCGCATCGGAGAGATAATCTCCGTTCAGATTGGGAGTTGCGAGCACATCGTATTCATCGGGACGGAGCAAAATCTGCTGAAATATACTATCGGCAATTCTATCTTTAATTAAAATCTTCCCCTCCGGAATTTTCCCGCCGTATTTTGAATGCAGCTCTGCTTCCGTCAATGTAATATCGGGGAATTCGGATGCGGCGATCTTATATCCCCATTCTTTGAAGGAGCCTTCGGTAAATTTCATTATATTTCCTTTATGAACAAGGGTAACGCTTTTCCGCTTATTGTCCCTCGCATATTCAATAGCTTTTTTGACCAGTCGTGCTGATCCGAACTCACTCATAGGTTTAATTCCTATTCCGGAAGGTTTTCTAATATTCTTTCCGAATTTCTTATTGAGGTAGTTGATAAGATCATCAGCTTCTTTTGTGCCCGATTTAAATTCAATTCCCGAGTAAACATCCTCGGTATTTTCCCTGAATATTACAATATTAAGCTTCTGAGGGGCTTTAACGGGGCTGGGAACCCCGGAATAATATTTTACCGGCCTGACGCATGCAAATAAATCCAGTATTTGCCTTAGTGCAACATTCAAGCTTCTGATTCCTCCGCCAATCGGAGTGGTTAAAGGCCCTTTAATTGCAACTCTAAACTCTTTTATTGCATCTACCGTTTCGTCGGGCAGCCATTTATTTTTTCCATATACCGACAAAGCTTTTTCGCCGGCATAAATT
>DATKLQ010000569.1:0-6617 GCA_035542335.1 Ignavibacteriaceae bacterium
TTAACAGCGGCTGCCTGCGTGTTTACAACATTGATAATAAGGGCACAGAGCATATAATCCAGTTTGCCATTAAAGATTGGTGGGTCAGCGATCTGAACAGCTTTCTGACGGTCACCCCTGCAGTCTATAACATTGATTCCCTGCAGGATTCGGATATACTTGTGCTCGAGAAGTCGGCTAGAGATGATATGCTGGAATCGGTTCCGAAGATGGAACGGTTTTTCAGATTGCTACTGGAGGCAAACTATGTGGCATCGCATAAAAGAATCAGCGATGCACTCAGTACCACGGCAGAAGAGAGATATCTTAAATTTATTGAAACATACCCCCAGTTATTTGAACAAATACCGCAGAACCAAATAGCTTCTTACCTTGGAATAACCCCACAATCATTAAGCCGCATACGCAAGGACCTTTCTGAAAAATAATTAACATATGTTAATATAATTTTTTAACATACGTGAATGTACGGCGGAATGCTCATTCATATTTTTCTTATGTAAAATTCAACAACATAAGAAAGGAAATTGAATTATGGCACTCTGGAAAATAGATCCTGCACATTCAGAAATAAACTTTAAAGTAAAGCACCTGGTTGTTTCAACAGTTAGAGGGCATTTTAAAAATTATAATGCATCAATAGAAACCAATACCGATGACTTCAGCGATGCTGATATTTCATTTGAAGCTGAAACCGGCAGCATAGAAACCGGGAACAGCGATCGTGATGCTCATTTAAAATCTGCTGATTTCTTTTTCGCAGAAAAATACCCTAAGATTACTTTTGAATCTAAGTCAGTCGAAAAAGTTTCAGACTATGAGCTCAAGGTAATGGGAAACCTATCCATCCGGGGTATAACGAAAGAAATTGCTCTTAATGTAATTTATAATGGAACTGTAACAGGTATGGGCAAAGAAGTTGCCGGATTTGAAATTACTGCCAAGCTTAACCGTTTCGATTATGGTCTTCAATGGAATGCAATTACTGAAGCAGGCGGCGTGGTTGTAAGCAACGAAGTAAAAATAGAAATACTCGCCGAATTTAATAAAGTGCAGACCGCTACAAAAGCAGCATAACATTCAGGAATAGGATGCCGGAAACTTTCTCCGGTATCCTCTCCTATTCTTGATTTGAATAACAACCTCTCATTATAACCTAACTGATTATAATTGTGATTCTATCTCTTCTTTCATAATTTACCTTAATAAAACTCTGATTGTATACTGAGATTTTAATTTTTCAGATAGACAAATAATATGAAAAATTTTAAATCTGCTTTTTTAGCTCTTCTGATAATACTGTATCCAGGAATAAATCACTCCCAAACCGTAGATGAAATCTACAGCAGATTCACAAAGATTTATCATGCATTTGGAGGAATCAGCCTTCCCTATTATCTCTTTACACCCGGAGTTCAAGATCAAGAAAAATATCCTCTTATACTTTGCCTGCATGGAGCAGGTGAAAGAGGAGACGACGGATCGGCAGTAAGGCACAATAGTATGGCAGTGGTTTGGGCCAGGGACTCAAACCAGGTCCGTTGGCCCTGTTTTCTAATTGTTCCCCAATGTCCGCTAAACGGATCGTGGACAAGCTCCAATATCGTTTCCAATATTTACGATCTTTTAGATTCGGTAATATTTAATTCTCCGGTAGATACCAACCGCGTTTATATTACCGGACTTTCCATGGGTGGCAACGGGACCTGGGATATGATTGAAAAATACCCGCAGAAGTTTGCAGCCGCCGTACCGGTCTGCGGGTGGGGGGATTCTTCAAAGGTTTCGTTAATTAAAAATTTACCCATCTGGAATTTCCACGGCGCATTGGATAATACTGTACCCGTGGTGAATTCAAGGATGATGATGGCTGCTTTGGAGAACCGGGGAAGGAATGTTGTCTATACCGAAGAAGTTTCAGACAGTGCTCTTGCAGATACCTTATCTAAAGGTGCAAAACTGCTATACACAGAATATCCTACAGGAGGACATTCCATTTGGGATCAAACATATAATAATCCTTTGCTGCTGCCATGGGTATTTTCACAGGTTAAGACTGAACCGTTTACCGGAACAAATATTACGGCTTCAGATATGATACCGGAATTTAAACTAGAACAGAATTTTCCAAATCCATTTAATCCTTCAACTACAATTCCTTTCAGGATTTACAAAAGATCTTTTGTCTCTTTAAAGATTTATGATCTGCTGGGAAAAGAAGTATGGGTTTTACTAAATAAAGATTTTCCCCCGGGGCTTTACCATTTTCCATTTTCTATTTCCCATTTCCCATTGCCTTCCGGCGTATACTTTTATATGATAGAAGCCGGGGGATTCGCCCAAACAAAAAAGCTTATTGTGCTGAAGTAATTTGAGAAATATTAACGGGAGAAAATAAAAAGCCCTCACTTTTTATAGGAAGGGCTTTTAAATGATATTATAATCTTTTATTTCAGTAAAATAAATTTCCTTGTCTTATAAAAATTGCCTGATTTAAGAGAGTAAAAATATACTCCGCTGGATAGATTTGAAGCATTAAAATTGATGGTATATGTTCCTGCTGTTTTCTCTTCATTTACTAGTGTTGCAACCTCATTCCCCAAAACATCGTATACTTTTAAAGAAACAAACCCGCTTGTCCCGCTACCTGCGGGGAAATCCGAAATGCGAAATTCGAAATTGGTAGCCGAGTTAAAGGGATTAGGATAATTCTGGAGGAGATATGATTCCGGTTTTTCATTATTCCTTTTTGACCTAACAGAAGTTATAGTATCGAAGGGATTTTTAATTTCCAAAAGGAGTTCCCAAACTGCACGGGGGCGCTGGTATTGTTGGGCGCGGTATTGAGTCGGAGCCGAAGAATTCCAGGCTTCAGGAGTATTAAAGAAATATGCAGTCTGCTCATTTATCCAGGTTGTATAATAAACACCGTAGGCAGTTTTCAAGGCCCGCTCCTTCAGCTGTTCATCATTCATCTGCTTTCCCCAATGATACATCATTGCTGCAATAAAATAGCTCGATCCGGTCCAAACTTCGCTGGGCTGACCGCCGCCCAAGCTTCCCCCTGCAGAGGTTCTTCCGTTAACCGCGCCAAGATCGCCTATTCCGTCACCGGTATAATCATGCAAAGGTGCAACACACAAATCAAAAACCTTATTTAGATGCGATGTAATTTTTTCAGCCGGCAAAACGGGATCAAGCCCCGAAGTTTCACAGTAACGCTGCCCGTTAAGACCGTCGGCCATAATTGCGGTGGATGCAGGATATATTTTGAAATACTGGAGATCGTCGTCCCACAGAAGAGTATCTAAAGCAACTTTTGCATCACTATATTCCTCTTTAAGCTGATTGGAAAAATCATTTTCGCCTCTAACAAGCGCCATCTGTTCCATAGCTTCGAGAGCGCCGATCCACAATCCGCCGCACAGCAGATTATCACCGTACAAACCCCAAGTATCATAAGTTGTGTTTCCATTATCCGGCAGCCCATTATTATTTGAGTCGTGAGTTTTCATATAATTATAAGTTTTAACACATGCGGGCCAGACAAAATCCAAAAAATCCGTGTCATTTGTTTTCTTGAAATAAGCATATGCCTGCTCAATAAATTTGCTCGGCATATCCTGCCAATTGCCGCCGTACCCGCTGAAAGCAAAGAAGGGATCGGAATCCGGAGAACCTGCATCGTGCGGAGCGCTTCCTGAAGGAGTATTATATATATAATCTGAAAACCATTTTAAAACATCTCGTTCGATTTCGGGCCAAAGTTCGAGATAATGGCGTGCTTCATAGTGCCTTACATCGAAAGTCTCGCAAAACCGGTATTCATTGCATTCCATGCTGAAATATTTATGATCATCGGCCGGCAAGGTGCCGAAACTCGACTCTTCCGGCTTTGTAATACAGCCGTTCTCCCAAAAAACGCCGCCGAAAGTATCATAATAAAGTTCATTTAGCGCAGCCTGCTTCAGCCAATCGGGGTATTCGGCTTCATTGATAATCAGATTTTGCCAATTATCAACCTGGTTTTCCCAATTTGTTAGATTCGATAATCCTTCTTCGGCTATCTGAAGTGCATGACCGGCAGCCGTTCCGAAATACTCGGTATATCTCCTATACCATTCCGTAAGCGATCCGAACCTGACTATCGGGAAATCCCATGATAAAACCAGCGGTATAGTATTGACTGCCCCCGGTCCCAAAATAACTTTTACCGCTATTGCTGCCGCAGAAAAAGAAGTATCAATTTCAGTATTTGAAAGTATACCGTCATCACTGAATTCGCTGTATATGTCTGAGCCGGTTCCGTTTCCATCCCAGGAGGTACAATAGGATACCAAATAGTCAAAATTTTCTTCAGTTGCAATGCACCATTCCGTATTTTGAGTCGTTGTCCCGTTTTCATCGCTTGATGCATTCATAACAATTGCTCTTGTTCCGTTTTCAATATATGCCTGATTATGCAGTCCTACACGCTTATCATTACCATAACCTGCATTCGGGAATGTAAACATTATGGAAACAGCTAATGTATCAGGGGTCGGATTAGCTAAATAAAATTGAAAAACTCCGACAGGATAACTCGATTCTTTATAATTGCGAGGGATGATCGGGCTAAATTGTTTTAGTATTATCTCAGCGTGCGTTCCCTGATAACTGAACCATGCTTTCGGATACAAAGCAGAATAATTACCCGAGCCCGGAGAAATTTTATTCCAGCCGGGGAGAACATCTTCGGTAGCCAGGGTTTTTACAACCGGAGGATGCCCAGGGATCTGCTCGAATAAATGAAAGGCAGCCTGAGAAAGGAATTTTTCTTCATGGGTGCCAGTCTTGAGCTCCCATGGACCGAAAGTGCCGCAAAGATTATACATAAAATTACCGGCACCGATTCCGCCTAAAGGTATTCCTCTTTTAGTCCTTCCGGCTGCCCCGGCAGGATGATCTCCTAAAGGCCTTGTCCAGGCACAGGAAGGAATTGACCATGAATCATTTACCTGAGGTTTTAAAATAGATGAATATGCCGAAATAATAGTCAGAGCAATTAATAAAGACTGAAGGAATTTTTTCATCAAGCTGCTTCCCTTTGTTATAACCAGATGTAAATAGAACAGCAAAAGATAATAAATATCTCTACAGGTTTAAATTGAGAAATGACAGACGGAAACAGTAGCTTTTCAAAAAAGTTCCGTTAAAAATCCCACTAGAATAAAAATCCGATAATTACCAGGCAAATCCAGATTAAGAACTTGAAGTGTTAATCTTTTATCTGAAGTAAAATCCCGCCGGAATCCATACACATTCTATCTTACTTTTACTCTTGTTCTTTTTACGGTTTTACCGTTCCGTTTTATAGTAGTCTTCCTGACTACGAGTTTCGAGGAATGAGGTTTATAATGAAATTTGGAGATAGACCTGACCCGTGTGGTTTTAGCTATGGTAAAAGTCCTCCTGTGAGTAACTGTTACAACTCGTGCATGATAAACATGCCGGGCGATAGGATGAAAAGGATGCCACCACCGCGGGTAAAAGCCGAAATAAAATGCAGAACGATACGGACGATATGCGGGTCGATATATAAATGAAATGATCGGCCATGTACGCACATGAACAACAGTCGGCACAACGTAGTAGTTTGCTCCATATATTTCTTCATTACCCTTAATTTGCATGTTATAATCTTCGCCGGATTTTTCCACTTCAATGGTTGCTACATCCTGGGATTCATCTTTTGAAACCGGATCCTGCAGAACAATTAAATGAGTATTATCCTTAACATCTTCGGTTACTTTTATATAATCTACTTTACCGTCATTATCCAGGTCTAGGTTATTTATTCCTTTACCGGAATCATTAATTGCTTTTTCAAATTCTTCCAGGTTTTCCGAGTCCTTAAACAATTCTCCGACTGCCTGCAGATTCAATCCTGTTTCATCGGAATCCGAAGGAGTGATATTTATATTATTTTCTCCGTGTAAAAAACAGTAAAACAAAAAAGCAAGGGAGATAATCATTCTTAATTTCATTTTGTTCTCCTTCTATATCTAAAAATTGGTGTTTGTAAATATTATTTAATGCTCAGTTTCATTTCTATTAATGATTTAGCATCCTCAACATCCCTTTTCTTTTTATAAATAATTCTAATGCCGCGGATTTTTCCATAATCCTTCCCTTTTTTAAACTGTTCTTTCAAACTCCCGGAAATGGGGCTGCTCAGAATGGTTTTTTCAACTCTAGCCGGAAAATAAAAACTTGTTCTGAAAGAACCTTCGAGGATCGAAAGCCAGAATACCGTCTTTTTCTTATACTGCACTTTCATCAGCCAGCTTTTGCCGTCATTATAGTATCTCCATTCCTCCGTAAAATCCGGATAGTATGAATGAATATGCCCAAGCAGTGAAAGCCATAATGGTTTTGACTTCCCGATATGGGAGAAAATTATCTCTTCGGAAGGATAGAGATCTTTATCGGACAGGATCGCTTGTTCCATTTTGCTCCTCTGATTGGTTGTTTTATTACAGATATCTGATACCGGATTCCTGATACCGGATTCCTGATACCGGATCGGGATCTATATTAAGGACCCGTTATCTGGCATCAAGCATCTGGTATCAGGC
>DATKLQ010000570.1:0-11431 GCA_035542335.1 Ignavibacteriaceae bacterium
TTGTAATACCTAAAGATAATAAGAGAGGAGATATATTCATTGCCTCCAGGAATTTGAATACCGCATTCAGCGGGGATCTAGTCGAGGTATCCTTGTTCGCAAAGCAGAAGGGAAAAAACACAGAGGGGCAAATTGTTAATGTTTTAAAAAGAAGACGCAGTGAAATAGTAGGAAAGCTCTCCAAATCCAGCTCATTTTATTTTGTCAGACCCGACGAACCTGAAATACACAGGGATATTTATATAAAACCGGATAAATTATCGAATGCTAAAAGGGGAGATAAAGTAATTACGGCAAATATTGTTTGGAATAACCCGATGCTGAATCCGGAAGGGGAAATTATTGAAGTAATAGGAAAATCAGGCACGCAGGACGCTGAGGTTACTTCTATTGCCCTGGAGTTTAACCTTCCTTACCGGTTTTCCCCTAAAACCTTAGCTGAAGCCGATGAAATTAATCCGGAAATACCGGCGGAGGAAATAAGCAGCCGGATGGATTTCAGGAGCAAAAATGTATTTACTATTGATCCGGAGGATGCAAAAGATTTTGACGATGCATTATCGATTGAAGAACTTTCAAACGGAAATTATTCCGTCGGCATTCATATCGCAGATGTCTCCCATTATGTAAAGCAGAATTCAAACCTCGATAAGGAAGCCGAAAGAAGGGGAAACAGCGTATATCTGGTTGGGAAAGTTATACCGATGCTTCCCGAAAGACTTTCCAATAATATCTGCTCTCTTGTTCCGTACGAAGATCGCCTTACATATTCCGTAATTGCCGAATTAACCAGAAGAGGAAAGCTTATTAATTATGAGATAAAGAAAAGCATAATAAACAGTAAAAGAAGATTCAGCTATTCTCAAGTCCAGGAAATAATAGAAAGGGGAGAGGGAGATTTTGCCGGTGAAATCCTATTGCTTAATAAGCTTGCGCAGGTACTCAAGAAGGAAAGGATGAGGGAGGGGAGTATAGATTTCTATTCTCCCGAGGTTAAATTTGACCTTGATGCGGATGGAAAACCGGTAAAGATAAATCTCCGGGAAATTAAAGAAAGCAATCAGTTGATAGAGGAGTTCATGCTCTTGGCAAATAAAATTGTTGCTGAACATATTGCAAAGGATAATCATGCTCAAATAAAACCTTTCGTTTACCGGATACACGATTTACCCGATCGGGAAAAAATTGAAGAATTTTCCAGGTTTGTAAAATCGCTTGGATTTTCTTTTAATCCTAATTCGGCCTCCAAAGCAAGCCAGTTCCGTTTACTACTGGAGCAGATTAAAGGACATGAAGAAGAAGTTCTTATAAATGAGCTTGCAATCAGGGCAATGGCAAAGGCTGTTTATTCGGCGGAAAATATCGGTCATTATGGACTGGGATTTAAATTTTATACCCATTTTACCTCTCCGATAAGGCGTTATTCGGATCTGCTCGTCCACCGGCTTCTTTTTTCCTATTTAGAGGGGAAAAAGGGAACAAATTATACATTTAAACAGTTGGAAGAGATTAGCGGACATATTTCCCAGACAGAAAGGGATGCAGTAGAAGCGGAAAGGTATTCGGTTAAGCAGAAGCAGATTGAATATCTTAAGGATCACATCGGGGAAGAGTTTCATGCGGTAATTTCGGGAATAACTCACTTCGGCATTTTTGTTAAAATTATTGATAATCTGGCTGAAGGCTTGGTAAAGCTTAGAGATTTGGAGGGAGATTTTTATATTTATGATGAAAAAAAATATTCCTTAATTGGAAGAAAATCAAAAAAACAATTTCGTTTGGGAGATAAGATCCAGGTTAGATTGGTCCGCGCAGATCTGGACAAATCCGAATTGGATTTTTTAATTATAGAGTAACCCTTGGGATAACAAAAATGGGAATATCAATTACAAAAACATTCCTTCTTTTTCTTTTCTTTCCTGCAATTATTCTGGCTCAATTCGGCAAAAATAAAGTACAGTACAAAGATTTTGAATGGTATTATATTCAAACCGACCATTTTGATATCTACTTCTCTCAAGCCGGGACCGATCTTGCCGAATTTACATCAAAAGAATCTGAAGCATCGCTGGAAGCAATCCAGAATAGTTTTCATTATAAAATTAATAACCGTATCCCTATAATTATTTACAACAGCACCAATGACTTCCAGGAAACTAATGTAACCGATGAATATTTAAGCGAGGGAATTGAAGGATTTACGGAGCTCTTCAAAAACAGGGTTGTAATTCAGTTCATGGGCTCTTACAAAAAGCTGAGGCATCTTATTCATCATGAGCTGACTCATGCCGTAATGAACGATATGTTTTACGGAGGTTCCGTTCAAAATATTATTGCTAATAATATTACTATTCAGCTTCCATTATGGTTCAGCGAAGGTATGGCTGAATACCAGGCATTGGGATGGGATATCGATACGGATATGTTTATTCGTGATGCCGCAATAAATGAATATCTTCCTGATATTCAGCAGCTGGACGGATATTTTGCCTACAGGGGAGGACAAGCATTATTCTACTATATTGCCCAGAAATACGGAAAAGAAAAAATCGGAGAATTAATTAATAAGATTCGCAGTGAAGGGAGTGTTGAAGAAGGTTTTAAATCGGCCATCGGTTTGTCTCTTAAAGATCTTAACGAAAGATGGAAAAAAGAAATCCGTAAGGTCTTTTGGCCGGATATTGCAAAAAGAAAAGATCCCGATGAATTTGCAAAGAGACTTACCAATCCCAAGGAAGATGGGGGCTTCTATAATACTAGCCCTGCCCTCTCGCCGCAAGGTGATAAAATAGCTTTCATTTCCAACCGGGATTATTATTTCGATGTTTATATAATGAGCGCAATCGACGGGAAAATAATTAAAAAGATTGTAGAAGGGAACAGAACCGAAGATTTTGAAGAATTAAATATTATTACCCCGGGTTTAAGCTGGTCTCCGGACGGCAGTAAAATAGCTTTATCTGCAAAAAGCGGAGGATATGATATAATTTATATTATCGATGTTGAATCCGAAGATAAAGAATCCCTTCCTATTCGAATGGACGGTATAAAAAGTGTCCTCTGGTCCCCGGTGGGAAATAAAATTGCATTCATAGGACATACTGCTCACCAATCCGATCTTTACTGTTATGATTTGGATAAAAAGGAGCTCACTCATCTTACAAATGATATTTTTACCGATGATGATCCCGCTTGGTCGTACGATGGGAAAAATGTATTCTTTTCATCCGACCGCGTGAATTATCTTACAAATACGCCGATGCCGGAACGATTTAAAATATACAAGCATAATTATGATCAAAAGGATCTTTATTCGATAAATATTGAATCAAAAAAAATTACTAGAATTACAGACATGCCGCACAGTGATGAAAGCTCTCCCGTTTGCGGGCCTGACGGCAAGGAAATCCTATTTATTTCCGACCTGAACGGAATCAATAATATCTATAAAAAGAGAATACAGTTTACAAGTAAAGACAGTGTTAGATTTATAACCGATCTGGAACCCGTACCTGTTACAAATTCTTTGAATGGTTTATATCAGCTTTCTACATCCGAGGACGGGAAAAAATTAGTTTTTTCAACATTGTACCAGGGCGCTTTTAATATATTTTTGATGAACAGCCCTTTTGACCCGAAAGTGCAAGTTAAGCAGCTCGAGCCCACAGTATATATCTCGCAATTAAGGAGGGGGAGAAGCAGCGGAATGTTCGCTGCCGAGGAGGATATTGCCGGCGTAAACAGCAGCGATACGAGCAATATTTTCACCGGCGGATATGTTGATACTACAAGCGTCTACGGCGATTCGGTAAAAATAGATTTTAATAATTATGTGTTTAATTCGAAGATTAACCTTCTTCGGGACAGTTCGGAAAATAAAGAAGAAAAATTTAAGCTGTCCGATAACCTTGATGCTAATGGAAACTACAAGGTAAATAAATATAAAATTGCATTTTCTCCCGATATAATCTACGCTAATGCAGGATACAGCTCTTTGTACGGACTGCTCGGAACTACAGTCATTTCTTTCAGCGACGTTCTGGGAAACCACAGGCTAATCGGAGTTACAAGTCTGCAGATAGATTTGAAGAACAGCGATTACGGTTTGTCTTATTATTATCTGCCGGGAAGAATTAATTACGGAATCGAAGCCTTTCATACGGCAAGGTTTGTTTACCTGAGCCGCGGCTTTACTTCTAATCTATTCAGGTTCAGAAATTTCGGTGCGGTTGTCTCCGCCAGCTACCCGCTGAGCAGGTTCAACAGGTTCGAAGGTGGTTTAAGCTGGCTCAATATTTCACAGGAAAACCTGGATGATCCTTTTGAGCCTGTCGATAAGGTTTCCTATGTAATTCCTACTCTCAGTTTTGTTCACGATAACGTGCTCTGGGGTTACACATCTCCGATTGACGGCTCCAGGTACCGGTTTGATTTTTTAGGTAATCCCGGCTTGAACGACAGAAAACTGAGGTTCTATTCTTTACTGGGAGACTATAGAAAGTACTTCAGGTTCAGCGATGAATACTCATTTGCATTCAGGTTATCCGGCGGTTATTCAAGGGGAGATAGTCCGCAGAAATTCTTTATAGGCGGAATTGAGAATTGGATAAATAGAAATTTTGCGACAACCGAGATTCCCCTTGAATCGGCTTCCGACTTTGCATTCTTGACCCCGGCTCTTCCTTTAAGAGGTTTCGATTATGCAGAGAGAATCGGCAGTAAATATGGGCTGATGAACCTGGAATTCAGGTTCCCTTTAATTAGATATTTCATTACCGGCGCGCTACCTATATTGTTCAGTAATATTCAGGGAGTTGCCTTTTTTGATGCCGGCTCGGCCTGGAATAAGACCAACGATCTTCAATTCTTTGCCCGAAATGCCGATGGATCGGTAGTATCAAAGGATCTGCTGATGGGAACCGGTCTGGGCGCCAGAATTTTTTTCCTCTACTTCCTTGTGCGGTTTGATGTCGCATGGGCATATTTTGTTGATCATTTTGCTAAACCTAAGTTCTATATTTCGCTTGGTACTGATTTTTAAGTTTAAGTTTTTTAAAATGAAAAACCTCAAGGATATTTCTTGAGGTTTTTTTATTAATTATTTATTCTTTCTTATTCAATCCGATTTCTTTGTATCCCCTTTCCCGCCTTTTTCCTTATTTTTATAATCGGTTTGATAGAATCCGCTTCCTTTAAAAATAGGTCCCGCACCCGAACCTATTAATCTTTTTACTTTTCCCCCGCATTTTGGGCATGTTTTAACCGGATCTGCATTCATCGGCTGAAATATCTCAAATTTATTACCGCATTGTGCACATTTATATTCGTATGTTGGCATATTCCTTCCTCAAATTTTGATAAACAAGTTAATGAAAAATTCTGTTTTTTTCTATAAATTTAAGCAGATGCTTCAATGATTTTCATTTTTCATTTCTAAGTTAGATACAATTTGAAAAATATAGTTTCAATCTTATTGATATTCGTCTCATTTACAGGTTGTTTAAATTATATTCAGGATGTGCAGCTTTATCCCGACGGCTCCGGGAAAATGACCATAAACTACTGGATGCCCTTGCCCAGTATTGAAGATACAAGCATGTTAAACAAAATGGGAATCGGTATTTTTAATCCTGATTCTATTAAGAATGGCTTTTCTTCTCCCTACAGCACCATCGAAAATATCGAGGTTTTTACCGATTCCACAGATACAACAATTCATGCGGTAGTAGAGCTTTCATTCAGTCAAATCGATTCACTGAATAAAACAAAAGCCTTCAAAGATTCCAGGTTTTCATTAAAGGACGGGGCTTCTGGACAAAAAATCTTCTCACAGTTTATTCCGCCTTTTGCAACCGGTTTCGGCTTTGATGAAGGAGCCTATGAGGTGATTTATAAATATAAATTTTCAGGTGATATAATTACTCATAATGCCGTAAAAACCGAAGGCAGAATTTTAATCTGGCAGTATAAACTATCGGAAATCGGAAGCGGAAAAACAATATCTGTTACCTTCAGACCTTATAAACTTAAAGAAACTCCTTATTGGATTTATATTCTTTCCGGATTTGTTCTTTTAGTTGTAATTATCTTTCTTTTCCGTAAAAAGAAGAGCTGATTGAAAAATATTATCCTCTCTTTTTATTGACTTGCCTGGCTGATTTCTTTATATTTTGATTCTATTTTTACGAATTTAGCGTGAATTTCTATGGCCGCCAGCAACTTCAAAATTTTTTCCGGAAGATCAAACAGAGCTTTAGCCGAGAAGATCTGCAAGAATCTTAATAAGCCTTTAGGTTTTGTAGAGTTCAAACGCTTCAGCGACGGCGAGATCTGGGTAAAATACGGCGAAAATATACGCGGTTCTGATATTTTTATTATTCAATCAACAAATCCTCCGGCCGATAACCTGCTGGAATTGCTGATTATGATTGATGCGGCAAAAAGAGCATCTGCAAAAAGAATTACTGCCGTTATTCCCTATTTCGGATATGCAAGACAGGATAGGAAAGATCAACCGAGAGTTTCGATTACTGCTAAGCTGATTGCCAACCTGATTACTGTGGCCGGGGCAGACAGAGTAATGACTATGGATCTGCATGCCTCGCAGATTCAGGGTTTTTTTGATATACCCTTTGATCATCTTTACGGATCTTCAATATTTTCAGGATTGTTTAAAGATATAAAGAATAACCTGGTTGTTGTTTCTCCGGACGTTGGGAGCATAAAGATGGCTCGTGCATATGCAAAACGTTTTCATGCAAACCTCGTGGTTATCGATAAAAGACGCCCCGCTCAGAATAAGGCCGAGGTTGTTCATATAATCGGCGATGTCAGAGACCAGGATGTTTTAATAGTCGATGATCTTATTGACACCGGCGGTACTTTTGTCGGTGCTGTTGAAGCCTTAAAGCAGAACGGAGCTAAAAATATTTACGGCGCCGTTACGCATCCTTTGTTGTCTGGACCGGCATTGGATAGAATCAAAAATTCAGATCTTATAAAATTATATGTTACGGATACTATCGATTTTAATTCAGATCAAAAAACGGATAAAATTTCAATAATAAGCGCTTCGGAATTATTTGCCGAAGCTATTTTAAGAACGTTCAACAATGAATCAATCAGCTCTTTGTTCGATATTGATAAGGATAAAATAAGTTTGGAGTATTAGAATGGAAAAAGTAGCTTTAAAAGCAGATATCAGGAAACCGGCAAAGAAATCATCTTTAAAAACTCTCAGGAAAAACGGTAGAGTCCCGGGTGTTTATTATTCAACCCAGGAATCTTTAACAATCGAAGTTCCTGAAAATGCAATTAATCCTTTAGTGTTTACAGCACAGACTCATTTAATTACTCTTCAGATTGAAGGCCAGGAGGAGAAGGATTGTATTATTAAAGATATCCAGTTTGATCCGGTTACCGATAAGGTAGTTCATTTTGATCTTATTGGCCTTAAAAAAGGAGAAAAAATTCAGATTGAAGTTCCGATTCAATATATAGGCTCGGCAGTCGGCGTAAAAGAAGGCGGAATATTACAGACGATCCTTCATAAATTGGAAGTGGAATGTTTTCCAAAGGATCTTCCCCAATATGTTCAGGTGAGCGTTGAAAATCTGAAAATAGGAGACTCAATTCATGCTTCCGACCTTACTTTCGAAAATTTGACAATATTGGAGCTTCCCGACGCAGTCCTTGTTACTGTTGCCCATCCTAAGATTGAGAAAGAACCTACTCCTGAAGAAGCAGCTGCTGCTGCAGCCGAAGAACCTGCGGAACCGGAATTAATTACCAAGAAGAAACCTGAAGAGGAAGAAGAAGAAGAAGAAGAATAGATTTGTTGTGAAATTAATTGTGGGTATTGGTAATCCCGGAAGAAGGTATGAAAATAACAGACATAATGTCGGCTTCATGTTTTTAGATTATATGGCAAGCAGTAATTCTCTCAGGTTTATTCCCTCCAAAGCGGATTATAATTATGCTTCCGGAATGCTTCTGAGCTCATCGTTTTTATTGGTAAAACCCTCTACATATGTAAACCAAAGCGGAGTCGCCGTCTGCCAGGTTCTTGAAGAATATAAATCGGATCTATCCGATTTGCTTGTGGTATTTGATGATATGAACCTGGACTTAGGAATAGTTAAGGCAAATCCTTCAGGCGGAGACGGCGGTCATAACGGGATGAGCTCGATAATTTACCAGCTTAATTCAGATCAATTCCCGCGGATTAGGATTGGGATCGGGAAGAACTTTCCAAAAGGCGAAATGGCTGATTATGTTCTTTCGGATTTTTCGAAAGAAGAATTTGAAATACTTGGCAAATCGTTTTTATTCTCTAAAATATTCACTGAAGAATTTATTAAAGGTGGAGTCAAGCAGTTGCTTGATGCCAACAGCAGGCTTTTATCTGCCGGTTCCGGAACAGAAGAAAAGCAGGATAGTAATGAATCAGGCAATTAATGAAATAGCTGCCCAGGTATGGCTGTTATTTCCTTATTATCTGGATTTCATTAATAAGTAAATTTTATTTCTTATCAAAAACATCTATGGAAACACAATGTATAAAAAAGTACTCTCTTTGATTCTGTTCCTGGTTAGTCCGGTTTATATTTTTGCCGGGGAAGCCAATTTGAAAATACCAACACTCAACGATAACCAGCAGTCTATTTTAATTGCCGGGCTGTTTGTTTGTTTATTAGGCTTAGCATTTGGTGTTTATCAATATCTGAAGGTAAAAAGGCTCAAAGCTCATCATTCCATGCTGGATGTTGCGCAAATTATTTTCGAAACTTGCAAAACCTATCTCCTTCAGCAGGGAAAACTTCTTATTGTGCTCTTTATTTTTATCGCTGTATGCGTCGGATTTTATTTCGGGTATCTTATGGGAAATGCCGTAAGCGGTGTTCTGCTTATTCTCAGCTGGACGGTGATTGGAATACTGGGCTCTTATGGTGTCGCCTGGTTCGGTATCAGGATGAATACCCTGGCAAACAGCAGAATGGCTTTTGCTTCTCTTGAAAGAAAACCGATTAAGCTTCTGAATATCCCCCTGGATGCAGGAATGAGCATCGGTGTAATGCTTATCTGTGTTGAACTTATTATGATGCTTATTATCCTTCTCTTTATACCCCGGAATTATGCAGGGGCATGCTTTATCGGGTTTGCCATTGGCGAATCTTTGGGCGCTAGCGCTTTAAGAATTGCAGGCGGTATCTTTACTAAAATCGCCGATATCGGATCGGATTTAATGAAAATTGTTTTTAAGATTAAAGAAGATGATCCGCGGAATCCGGGTGTTATTGCAGATTGCACCGGTGATAATGCAGGCGACAGCGTAGGCCCTACAGCCGACGGATTTGAGACTTATGGCGTCACTGGAGTTGCTTTAATAAGTCTTATTGTACTTGCTGTTGCTGATGTTCAGTACCAAACCGAGCTGCTCACCTGGATATTTGCGATGCGTATAATGATGATTATTACCTCGATTGTATCATTTGGGTTAAACCGGCTATTTACACAGGTAAGATATTCGAAAAAGGATGACATTGATTTTGAAGTTCCGCTGACTACTTTAGTCTGGATTACTTCAATTGTGTCAATTATTGTAACATTTATTGTAAGCGCATTAATGATAGGCCACCTGCCGAATAATCTTTGGATTATCTTATCGGTAGTTATCAGCTGCGGTACCTTAGGTGCTGCACTTATTCCCGAATTCACAAAAATATTTACAAGCACAAAATCCAAGCATGTTGGCGAAATAGTGCAGTCTTCAAGAGCAGGCGGAGCTTCTCTGAATATCCTTTCGGGGTTAGTTGCAGGCAACTTCAGCGCATTCTGGATGGGGTTGGTTTTCGTATTGTTAATGTTTATCGCTTATATAACCGGTTCCGGACCGTTATCCGGCATTATGATTTATCCCTCCATTTTCGCATTCGGATTAGTTGCATTCGGATTCCTGGGAATGGGTCCTGTTACAATCGCCGTCGATAGTTACGGCCCGGTTACCGATAATGCTCAATCGATATATGAGCTTTCCTTGATTGAAGAGATTAAAGGAGTTGATCAGGAAATTGAAAAGGATTTTGGGTTTAAACCTGATTTTGAAAAAGCCAAATATTACCTGGAAGCGAACGACGGAGCCGGGAATACTTTTAAAGCGACTGCAAAACCTGTTTTAATCGGTACTGCCGTTGTTGGTGCCACGGCAATGATCTTCTCCCTGATTCTGCTATTAAAACAAACCTTGTCAACCCCCACACACCCTGTAGATCCGGCAGCCCTTCTTAGCATCTTAAATCCTTATACTATGCTGGGATTCATGTGTGGAGGTGCAGTGATTTATTGGTTCACGGGTGCTTCAATACAAGCAGTTAAAACAGGTGCATACAAGGCAGTAGAATATATTAAGAAAAATATACAACTTGATGAAACGGCAAGTAAAAGCGCATCAATAGAGAAGTCTAAGGAAGTTGTAAAAATTTGTACCCAGTATGCTCAAAAAGGAATGTTGAATATATTCGTGGCAATTTTCTCTTTTGCGCTTGCATTTGCATTGTTCTCTGCTCCGGCAAATTCGGTTAGCCCGGTTTCTTTCTTTATCAGCTTTTTAATCTCAATAGCCGTATTTGGTTTATTCCAGGCAGTATTTATGGCTAATGCCGGCGGAGCCTGGGATAACGCTAAAAAGGTAGTTGAAGTTGAATTAAAAGAGAAAGGTACCGAGCTCCATGCCGCAACCGTGGTCGGCGATACTGTTGGAGATCCATTTAAAGACACATCTTCAGTGGCTCTAAATCCTATTATTAAATTTACTACACTGTTCGGGCTGCTTGCAATGGAAATATCAATTTCGGAATCCTTCAGGTATGCCGCACCTTATGCAGGTGCCGTCGTCTTTGTAATCGGGTTGGTTTTTGCATGGCGATCGTTTTATAAAATGCGTGCTGCAGACGAGTGAAGCTGATTTGGAGAATAGCAGGTACGGGCTTCCTGCTATTCTCAATTTGTTTAATCTCACAAAATAAGTCCTATTTTGATTCTAATTGTCTCATTTTATTAGCTATGATTAGGTATTTTCTTCTGAAAAACCACAAAATTAGAGAAGATTAGGTTTGCACAATTTTTTCTTTGAAAAGGATAATTTCTGAACCACTTAATATAAGAAGTGAGAAGGAGCTGTTAAAGGAGCAATAATTCAGTATCACTAAAGTTTTACTTGTAATTGCTTCTTTTATTAAATAAATTGAATTAGAGATTAAATAATATTGTTTATTAACCCTGCTCTCATTTAAAGGGCCATAAGAC
The DNA here is from genome assembly GCA_035542335.1 of Ignavibacteriaceae bacterium. Classification (GTDB taxonomy): domain Bacteria; phylum Bacteroidota; class Ignavibacteria; order Ignavibacteriales; family Ignavibacteriaceae; genus DATKLQ01. The sequence continues at coordinate 11,305 of DATKLQ010000570.1, forward strand.
CATAGGGAGAATTAGAATATGTCTAGCAGAGTATACGAAACTGCAGTGATTATAAATGCTGCATTGGATGATCCCCAGATCGATTCTGTTATTTCTCAAATCAAGGATACCATTGTTAATAACGGGG